>JAEZHQ010000451.1 GCA_023416455.1 Pseudomonadota bacterium
CTGCTCCCCTGTGGCCTGCTCCAGGGCGGCGGTCTCGGCGGCGATGGCGTCGAGGATGCGTTGCAGGGCGGGGGCGGTGATCGGGTGCTCCATGCCGAGGCCGTCGGCGAACTTGCGGATGGCGCCGATGGCCCGGCGCTTGTGGACGAAGTCCGCGTCGCCCTCCACCGTGTGGGCGACCACCGGCCCCTTGTAGAAGGAGCCGCGGAAGCCCCACTGGCGCTTGCCGTCGGCCCGCCATTCCGACCCGTCGGACAGAACCATGCAGCGGTTGTCGCGGGTGAACGCCTTGACCGTCGCGATGGTCTGCGGCCCCTTCTGGCTGGCGTGGACGGTCACCCGGTCCCCCACCTTGAACTCGGTCATTCGCTCGTTCCCTTCAACGTCCTTCCGGAAGATGGCTTCCGCGTCCTGCCGGAAGTTGGCTTCAACGTCCTGTCGGACGGTGGTCATTCGGTGCTGCGCTGGTCCTCCACCGCCGCCAGCAGGCGGGCCTTGGCGGCGCTCCGGCTGTCGGCGGGGGCCGCGCGCACGCCGTTCAGCGCCGCCAGGAAGCCGGAGGCCGGAGGGCGCACCGACGGCCGAGGCACCACTCCCGCCGGCGCCGCGCCGCGCCGCGCCGCCTCGGCCCGCGCCTCGGAGTCGGCGCAGACCTCGATGCGGGCGCGCAGGTCGCGGTCGAGGGTCTGGAAAACGCGCCCGGCCTCGTCCAGGTCGCGTTCGCTGCGCGACTGGATCGCGCGGTTGAGCGCGTTGGACAGCTGGCGAAACTCCAGCACGCCGGGCACCCGCGCCTGCTCGACGGCGCGGACCAGGACGCCGATGGCTTGCACGCTGTCGTGGTCGAGAGTGCCTGTGGACATCGATTTGCTGCGTGACCCGACAATGGATCTATGCCAATAGCGACAGCCGCTCGGTCCGGTCAAGCCTCATCCCGTGCGACCCCGGCGCCGTTGTCCCGTTCGACCGCGCCGCGTCTTTGCAGCCACAGGGCCAGCAGCCAGCACGTGGACGCCCAGCCCGCCCCGATGCACCAGCCGGCCAGCACGTCGGTCGGCCAGTGGACGCCGAGATAGACCCGGCTTGTCCCGACCAGCAGGGTGAGCAGGATGGCCACCACCAGAAGATAGGCTTTCAGCCGCAGCCGCGGGGCGAAGCGCGCCAGCAGGGCGCCCAGGGTCAGGTAGACGACGGCCGACATCAGGGAATGGCCGCTGGGAAAGCTCGCCGTGATGACGACGTCGCCGTGCGGCACGAGATCCGGCCGCGGCCGCCCGATGCCGATCTTGAGGAGCGAGCTGAGGATCATGCCGCCGCCGACCGACAGCAGCACCAGCAGCGCAGCACCGCGCCGGCCCGTCAGCAGCAGGAAGCCCAGCGCCACGGCCGTGATCAGCGACAGCACCGCGACGCTGCCGAGCGCGGTGACGTCCCGCGCCGCCCGTTCCAGCCAGACCGGCCCGAGCGGCTCGGAAGGGTCGCCCGGCACCCGCAGGGCCAGCAGGATCGCCTCGTCGACGGCCGCGGTCTCCCCCTCCACCACCTCACCGGCCAGCAGGACGAAGGCGAGCAGAAGGCCGGCGGTGGCCAGAACGGCGAACAGAATGGCCAGCTCATGCCGGCCAAGCCGGGTCCAGAAGCCGCTGCGCACCATGATGGACCTCATTCCCGCTCCGTTTCCGGCAAAACCGCGCGGGATGAACGCACGGGACCAAGCCTGCGGGCAAGCCCGGTGCGAAGCAAACAGGTTTTCCGGACGCCTCTCCCGGCGGGCGGCCCCGGAAACGCTGCAAAACCGGAAAGTCCGCAGGGCCCGAAAGGCCGGGTCCCGCCGGCCGGATCAGCTCTCGCCCCGCAGCCGCTCCGCCAGCGCGCAGTCGGGAGAGCGCAGCCACGGCCGCTCCGCCGCCTCGGCCGGGTGGGAGTGGTGCACCGGCCGGCGGAGCGGCTGGTTGGCCGCGAGACGGCGCAGGCGCGCGACGTCACGGTCGCTCAATCCCTGGATCGGTCCTCCGAACACCGACGGCATGGGGCCTCCTCCGCTCTGCCCGAAAGGGTCGGCTTTACCCAAAGGTAAAGTATAGGGATGGCGAGGCCCGGTTTGGAGTCCCGGCACCCTGCCGATCGGCGGCACCGCTTTCGGGACAAACATAAAGATGTCTTTATGCTTGCGCGGTTGCGGGCGCGCTGGTACATCCTGCTGCCAAGCGGGCCCGGCGCCCGCGCCAAGGCCCCCCGGCCTGCCGAACCCCCTGCCCGTCGAGGAGACACGCCCATGGCCGCGCCCGCCAACTTCACCGACTTCAAGGTCAAGGACATCAGCCTCGCCGCCTGGGGCCGCAAGGAAATCAACATCGCCGAGACCGAGATGCCGGGCCTGATGGCCCTGCGCGCCGAGTATGGCGACGCCAAGCCGCTGCAAGGCGCGCGGATCGTCGGTTGCCTCCACATGACCATCCAGACCGCCGTCCTGATCGAGACGCTGGTGGCGCTGGGCGCCACCGTGCGCTGGTCCTCCTGCAACATCTTCTCGACCCAGGACCACGCCGCCGCCGCCATCGCCGCCGCCGGCATCCCGGTCTTCGCCTGGAAGGGCGAGACCGAGGAGGAGTTCTGGTGGTGCATCGAGCAGACTCTGCGCGGCCCGGACGGCTGGACCCCGAACATGATCCTGGACGACGGCGGCGACGTCACCCAGATCATGCACGACAAGTATCCGGAGATGCTGGACGACGTTCGCGGTCTGTCGGAAGAGACCACCACGGGCGTTCATCGTCTGTACGAGATGATGAAGAAGGGCACGCTGAAGGTTCCGGCCATCAACGTGAACGACAGTGTCACCAAGTCGAAGTTCGACAACCTCTATGGTTGCCGTGAGTCGCTGGTCGACGGCATCAAGCGCGCCACCGACGTCATGGTTGCCGGCAAGGTCGCCGTGGTCTGCGGTTATGGCGACGTGGGCAAGGGCTCGGCCGCATCGCTGCGTTCGCAGGGCGCCCGCGTTCTCGTGACCGAAATCGATCCGATCAACGCCCTGCAGGCCGCGATGGAAGGCTATCAGGTCACCACGATGGACGAAGCCGCCTCGCAGGGTGACATCTTCGTCACCGCGACCGGCAATGTCGACGTGATCACCCTTGATCACATGCGCGCCATGAAGGACCGCGCCATCGTCTGCAACATCGGCCACTTCGACAGCGAAATCCAGATCGATGCCCTGAGCAATCTGACCTGGGAAGAAGTGAAGCCGCAGGTTGACGAAGTCGTCTTCCCCGATGGCAAGCGCCTGATCGTTCTGGCCAAGGGCCGTCTGGTCAACCTCGGCTGCGCCACCGGCCACCCCAGCTTCGTGATGAGCGCCAGCTTCACCAACCAGGTGCTGGCCCAGATCGAACTGTGGCTGAACTCCGCCAACTATGAGCGCAAGGTCTACGTCCTGCCGAAGCATCTGGACGAAAAGGTGGCCCGTCTCCATCTCGAAAAGATCGGTGCCAAGCTGACCCAGCTCAGCCAGAAGCAGGCCGACTACATTGCGGTCAACGTGAACGGCCCGTATAAGCCGGATCACTACCGCTACTAATTCTGTCAGGGATTACTGACTGAATGAAAAGGCCGGGAAGCCAACGCTTCCCGGCCTTTTTCCTTGGCTTTCAGCAGCGGATCAGCGCCGGACCATCGGCGCCAGAT
>JAEZHQ010000576.1 GCA_023416455.1 Pseudomonadota bacterium
GTCCTGCTCGGCGCCGCCGGAGGCGAAGCGCAGCGTGGCGTCGATGGCGCCCCGCACCGCGCCATCGTCGGCGCGCAGGGCGTCCACCGCCTCGCCGTCGCCGGCGGCGGCGCGGAAGGCGGCGGCCAGGGCCGAGTCCAGCCCGGCCCGGGCCTCGCGGAGGTCGCCGTCCATCCGCAGAAGCAGGGTGCGGCGGGCGGCCGTGCCCTGCTCGGTCAGCTCGCCGTAGCGGACCATCATGCCGCGGGCGCGCTCAAGCGCTTCCCGGCGTTCGGGCTGGGCGGCGGTCCGGATCGTCTCGTCGATCAGCGTCAGGCTGCGGTCGCGCTCCTGGCGGCTGACCGCGCTGAAGCGGGCGAGGTCGTCGGGGGCCATGGTGGTGGCCACCACGAGGTTGGCGTAGGCCACGGTGACGAAGCGGGCCAGGATGTCCTGGCTCATCACCGCCACCCGGGCGGCCCGCTGCGACTGCTCCGTGTCGGAGCGGATGCGGCTGAAGGCGGTGTCGGCGCCGTAGGCCATGGCGGCCACGACGAGGGCGGCGAGGACGCCGCCGCCCGTCAGCTTCCCGGCGATGCGGATGTTTTCGATGGCCTTCAGCACGTGTTTCCTTCCCCTTCGTTCGGACGCGGTCGACCGGCCGCCCCGATGCGCGTCCTGATCGGTTCTGCTGGCTGTCGCCGGACGCCGGGGGTGTGGCTTGCCCGCTCCCTCGCACAAAGCCGATGGGCGTCGGCCCGTCATGATGAACCGGCCGCCGTCGCAGGGTTCATCGGGGATTCGTCATCGCCCCGGCCAGGCGGTGTTTGTGTGCGAAATGGAATCCGGCGGCTACTGGCGGCTTGGTCTTTCCATTATTGGGCCGCGACTCTATCAAGAGCCGTTTTCCTGTCCAGACGAGCGCGCTGCGGCATTCCCGCGCATGCAGCCGACCCCGGGCGGCGGGCCCGGGTGGGGAAGCGGCCGGCCGGACCCGAAGCCCGGCCGGCCGTGGTTCTGGGCGAAGGGGCGTCGGCGTCAATGGCCCGGCATGTTTTCGCCGGCGCCCTGCACGGAGACCGGCACGGTCGTCGTCCCCGCCTTCTCGAAGACCAGGGTCAGCGGGAAGGTTCCGCCCTTGACCAGCGGCTCGCGCAGCCCCAGCAGCATGACGTGCAGCCCGCCCGGGGCCAGCGTCGCCGTGCCGCCGGGGGCGACCGCGATGGAGTCGACGGGGCGCATCCTCATGACCCCGTTCTCGGCCTGATGGGTGTGGAGTTCGGCTTTCTCCGCCACCGGGGACGAGGCGGCGACCAGCCGGTCCGCCTCCGCCCCCCGGTTGGTCAGGACGAAATAGGCGGCGCCGTTGCGCGCCGAGGGGGCGGTCGCCCGCGCCCAGGCGTGGTCGATGGCGATGGCGCCGGCCTGGGCACCGGCCTGGGCCCCGGCATGGGTGCTGGCATGGGTGCTGGCCGGGGTGCCGGCCTTGTCGCCGTGCGCCCGGGCGGTTCCCGCCGCGGTCAGGCCGGCCCCGAGCAGGGCGAGGGCGGTCGCGGCGGCGAAGAGGGATTTCATGGTCGGTTTCCTCATTGGAAAGGGCGTGTGGTCGGTGGGGCGGCGGCCCTGCGGGCGCGCGCGGCCGCAGGGCCGCACGCCTGTCGGACCCGGCGTGGCTTGCCGTCATACCGTTCCGAAAGCGCGGGGGCGCCGGGCGTCAGCCACCGACGGGGGACGTGAACGCCTCCCCCGCCCCCCTCGGCGGAGACAGGGCGGGGCGCGGGGGCTGCCGTCGGGACGGTGTCAGAGACCACCGGGGGGCGCGCGGGCCTTGCGGCTGGACCGCACCCCGGCGGGGGCGACGGGGGCGCCGGGGGGCGGTCCGGTGTACCGGGGCGCCGCCGCGCCGGGCAGGGCGGTGGCGGCGGGCGGCGGAAGCGACAGGCCGCCGACCAGCGGGCACAGCGGGCAACCGTGGTCGGCGGCGCCGGCTGGCCGGTCGGCCGGGAGATCCTCCGGCAGCGGCGTCCCGTCGGGGGTGAGCGTGCGCAGGCCGTCCGGCGTGCAGACGGGAATGCCCGCCGCCGCGGCCGGGCCGCCGGTGGCGGCAACGGCCGGCGCCATCCAGGCCCAGGCGACGATCTGGAGCAACAGCGCCGCCATTGCGGCCGTCAGGCCGGCGCGCCGCGTCCGTCGTCGTGATCCCGCACCCAGGGCCATGGTGGTCGGCTGTTCCGCTTCCGGGCGGGCACGATAGCCGATCGGCTTCGCCCGAGGCGAGCGGGATCTTGCCCGGCGGCGGTCAGCGGGTGGCCGAGGCGGCGGAACGGGGCGGTGCGGCCGGCGCCACCAGATGCTCGTAGCGGGCGTCGGTCAGCGTCTTGAGGAAGGCGACCAGCGCCTTGATGCGCCGGTCGTCGAGGGCCGGGCCGGTCTCCAGCTCCTTGAGGGAGAGCGTCCCGGTGATCTCGGGCTCGCCCCACGGCTTCCCGGTCTCGGGGTTGATCGCCGAAGCCGGGGCCAGGCTGTTGTATTTGTTGTAGAAGCGGACCACCGTCTCAAGATCCTTGAAGACGCCGTTGTGCATGTAGGGGCCGGTGACCGCGACGTTGCGCAGGGTCGGCGTCTTGTAGCGCCCGTCCTGGGCGGGGTCCTTGGCCGCGGGGTTCTCCCGCAGCCCATGGTCGCGATGGCCGTGGCCCTTGCCGTTGGCCGCCCGCAGCCCGGCGTTCGGCGGCACCCCGATGTTGTGGTACTCGTAGTTGGTGAAGGTCTCGCCCGCCGCCGCCGGCATCGGCTTCAGCTGGTGGCAGAGGTTGCAGTTGGTGAACTGTTTGGAGAAGAACAGGGTCATGCCCAGATCCTCCTCCGCCGTCATCTTGTATTCGCCGCGCAGATGGCGGTCGTACTTGGAGTCGAAGGGGGCAAAGAGGTCGGTCTCCTCGAAGCGCGCGATGCTGTCGGTCAGCGCGTCGTAGGCGCGCTCGGGATCGTCCAGGACGCCGGCCCCGTACAGCGCCACGAAGGCGCGCGTGTAGACGGGGTTCTCCTTCAGCCGCTCCAGGACCTCGGCCTTGGAGCCCATGGCCATCTCGTCGGGGTTGAGCGGCGGCCCTCCGGCCTGCTCCTTCAGCGTCGCCGCCCGGCCGTCGTGGAACTGCCCGCCCACCGCCATGCCGTCGGCCCGGATCGTGAAGCGCGGGCTGAAGCGGGCGTAGGAGGCGGTGGGGGCGTTGCGGTCGCCGACCGAGGTTCCGTTCGCCCCGACCGAGGCGGCGCCGCCGGCAACCCCGTCGCGGGGATCGGCGAATCCGAAGCCGGGATCGTGGCAGGTGGCGCAGGACTGGCTGCGGTTGACCGACAGGTTGACGTCGAAGAACAGGGCCTCGCCCAGCGCCGCCTTGGTCGCCGGGTCGCCCGCCGGCGCGTCCAACGGCGCGTCCGACCGCCCCGCCGCCGGGCCGGCGACGGCGGACAGGGCGGCGAGCAGCAGGAGCGGGGCCGCCATCAGGCCCGCGGAACGCGCGTTGACGGCAAACATGGCAAGGCTCCCTTGGCACGGACGCGGCCCGGCCGGCGGGGCGGGGCGCAGAAAGGTGTTCTCTATACAACCTGCCCATCGGAGTGCAATGATAATCATTATCAGCGCATGGGACCGAATGCCGCGCGCCCCCGGAGAATGGGCCGGCCATGGACTTCAAGCTTGACAGTGCGCCGGCATCCGGACGTTATGAATGAAAATCATTCGCAACCCTTTGCGGTCGCAGCACCAGCCAGCAAGGAGAGCCCCATGTCGAAGCGTGCCGCCGGTCTTGCCGTCGTGGCGTCGTTCCTGTTTCCCTTTGCCGTCCAGGCGGCCGCGCCCGCCATCAAGGACGTGAAGAAGACCTACGCCGACATCGCCCACGCCGCCTACGAGGATTCGGCGACCACCGCCAAGGCCCTGAAGAAGGCCATCGACGCGCTGATCGCGAACCCGACCGGGGAGACGCTGGCGGCGGCGCGCCAAGCCTGGCTGGCCGCCCGGGTGCCCTACATGCAGACCGAGGCGTTCCGCTTCGGCAACCCGATCGTCGACGAGTGGGAGGGCAAGGTCAACGCCTGGCCGCTGGACGAGGGCCTGATCGACTACGTCGACGACTCCTACGGCGGCGGCGACGAGAACCCCTACGCCAAGGCCAACGTCATCGCCAACACCAGGATCACCGCCGGCGGCAAGACCATCGACGCCCGCAAGATCACCAAGGCGCTGCTCGCCGACAAGCTGCACGAGGCGGGCAAGGTGGAGGCCAACGTCGCCACCGGCTACCACGCCATCGAGTTCCTGCTGTGGGGCCAGGACCTGAACGGCACCGGTCCGGGCGCCGGGGCGCGCAAGGCCACCGACTTCTCCAAGACCGACTGCACCAACGGCAACTGCGACCGCCGCGCCCAGTACCTGAAGGTGGCGTCCGAGCTGCTGGTCGAGGATCTGGAGGAGATGGTCAAGGCCTGGGGCGCCAAGGGCAAGGCCCGCGCCGAGGTGACCAAGTCCGGCGAGAAGGAGGTGCTCTCCCGCATCCTGACCGGGCTGGGCAGCCTCAGCTACGGCGAGCTGGCCGGCGAGCGCATGAAGCTCGGCCTCATGCTGCACGACCCGGAGGAGGAGCATGACTGCTTCTCCGACAACACCCACAACTCGCACTATTACGACGTGGTCGGCATCGTGAACGTCTACAACGGCCAGTACCGCCGGGTGGACGGATCGGTGGTCGGCGGCGCCTCGCTGTCGCAGCTCGTCGCCGCCAAGGCGCCCGAGGCCGACGCCAAGGTCAAGGAGGCGCTGGACGCCTCGATGAAGGCCATGCAGGCGATCAAGGACACCGCCGACAGCGGCAAGATGGCCTATGACCAGATGATCGGCGCCGACAACGAGGAGGGCAACCGCCTGGTGGCGACCGCGGTCGACCGCCTGGTCGACCAGAAGGCGGCGCTGGAGGCCGTCGTCGCGGCGCTCGGCGTGACCATCGAGATTGAGGGCTCCGACAGCCTCGACAACCCGTCGGCGGTGGGCAAGTAACGCCCCCCACCCCCTGCCCCTCCAACGCCCCTTCCTCCCCCGCCCGGCGGGGGAGGAAGGGGAACGTCACGATCCCCGGGATGCCATCCATTTTCGCCCTTCGCCCGCAGCGGGCCTTGCCGACCCGGGCCGCCGGGCCGGTGGCCGCCGCCCTCCTGGCCCTGGCCCTGGCGCCGCCGCCGGCCGCCGCCGCCCCGCTCGGGCCGGAAAGCCTGGACTTCCGCATCGGCCAGTCGGTGTTCGAGCGGATGTGGGTGGCCGCCCCCTCCTCGACCCAGGCAGCCGACGGGCTCGGTCCGCTCTACAACGCCCGCTCCTGCGCCACCTGCCATCCGGCCGGGCTGGGCGGGCAGCCGCCGGTGCCGGACGACCCGTCCGACCTCGGCGTCGGCTTCGTGCTGCGCCTCAACGACGATCCCGTCTACGGCCGCCAGATCCAGGCGCTCGGCACGCCCGGCCAGCGGCCGGAAGGGCGCCCCTCCGTGCGCTACCGCGAGGAGCGCTTCACCTTCCCGGACGGCGCCGTCGCCACGCTGCGCCATCCCACCTACGAGGTCGCCGATCCCGCCTATGGCCCGCTGGCCGAGGCCACCGTCCTGTCGGCCCGAGTCGCCCCGCCGGTGCGCGGCCTCGGCCTGCTGGAGCGCGTGGCGGAGGCCGACATCCTCGCCGGGGCCGGCGGGGACCATCCCGACGGCGTGCGCGGGCGGCCCCACCGGGTGACGGCGGAGGACGGAACGGTCCGGGTGGGGCGCTTCGGCTGGAAGGCGGCGCACGCCAGCCTCAGCCGCCAGGACGGCGAAGCCTTCAGCCTGGACATCGGCCTGTCCAACCCGCATTTCCCCGCCCCCTGGGGCGACTGCACGGCGGCCCAGACCGCCTGCCGCGAGGCCCGGCACGGCGACTCCCCCCAGTTCGAGGGGCTGGAGATCCCCACCACCATGCTGGCGCTGGTCGACGGCTACATGCGCGACCTGGCGCCGGCGGGAGGGCTGGCGGCGCCCAAGGACGCGGCCGGGGCCGCCCTGTTCGAGGCCACCGGCTGCGCAGCCTGCCACCGCCCCTCCTTCACCACCCGCGACGATCCGGCGGCCCCCCACCTGTCGGGACGGACCATCTTCCCCTACACCGACCTGCTGCTGCACGATCTGGGCGACGGGCTCGCCGACGGGGTGGCGGTGGGCGCCGCCGGCGGGCGGGACTGGCGCACGCCGCCCCTGTGGGGGATGGCCCGGCGCGCGGCGGCGGCGGGCGGGGACGGCCGGCTGGCGCTGCTCCATGACGGGCGTGCCCGCAGCGTCACCGAGGCCATCC
>JAEZHQ010000589.1 GCA_023416455.1 Pseudomonadota bacterium
CCGCCAGACCGGCCCAGCGATCCTCGCCGTTCACGACGAAGTGCCGCCAGCGGCTGTGGTAGGGCACGGCGAGGTCCGGGTACGTCTCGCGCGTCACCCGCGCCACGAGGTCGGCGACGTCGCCCAGCCGCTCCGGCCGCAGCTCGAAATGCGCCAGCGTCCCGCGCTCCGCCTCGGCCAGCACGGCGTGCGCCCGCTCGCGCACGGCGTCGGCCGAGAGCAGCCAGGCCACGGCGGCGGAGTCCCGGCCGGCGCCGGCGGCGGTCGGCGCGGGCGCGCTCACTCGGTCAGGCCCCGGCCCTTGGCGACCGCCAGCTCGTCGGCGCCGGGCACCTCGGGGGTGAAGTAGCCGGCCGCCTTCTTGGCGTCCATCTCCACCTTGGCGTCGTCGGGGATCAGCGCATCGGGAATCGGGACCTGCTCGACGATGGCGATGCCGGCGCGCCGGATGGCGTCGGACTTCATGTTGCTCATGGACAGCATGCGGTCGATGCGGGTGACGCCCAGCCAGTGGAAGATGTCGGGCATCAGCTCCTGGAAGCGCATGTCCTGCACGCCGGCCACGCATTCCGTCCGCTCGAAATAGGCTTCCGCCCGGTCGCCGCCGGGCTGGCGCTTGCGGGCGTTGTAAACCAGGAACTTGGTCACCTCGCCGAGCGCCCGCCCCTCCTTGCGGTTGTAGACGACCAGCCCGACCCCGCCCTCCTGCGCGGTGCGGATGCACTCCTCGACGCCGTGCGTCAGGTAGGGCCGGCAGGTGCAGATGTCGGACCCGAAGACGTCCGACCCGTTGCACTCGTCGTGGACGCGGCAGGCCACCCTGCGCGCCGGGTCGGCGAGGGCGGCGGGGTCGCCCAGGATGTAGACGGTCTGCCCGTTGATGGGGGGGAGGAAGACCTTCAGGTCGGGGCGGGTGACCAGCTCGGGGAACATGCCGCCGGTGTGCTCGAACAGGCCGCGGCGCAGCGCGCTCTCGCCGATGCCGAAGCGCTCGGCCACGCCGGGCAGGAACCACACCGGCTCCACCGCGATCTTGGTGACCCGCGCGTCGCCCGAGGGCAGCAGGATGCGGCCGTCGGCGCCGAGCCGCCCCGCCCGCATGGCCTCCACCAGCTCCGGCATCTTGATGCGGGCCTTGGTCACCGCGATGGTCGGGCGCACGTCCACCCCGCGCGCCAGATGTTCGGCGAACAGCTCGCTGACCATGTGGCCGAAGGGATCCATGGAAACGATCCGGCCGGGGTCGAACCATTGCGGGTGCGGGCCGATGGCCTCGGCCGGCGCGGTGTCGGTGAGGTCCGGCACGTGATAGGCGCTGAGCTGCCCGGCGGCGACGGCCAGCGCCCGGTAGACCGCGTAGCTGCCGGCGTGCGCGCCGATGGCGTTGCGGTGGCCGGGGTCGGACAGCGAAGCCACCACCGGCCCGCGCTCCGCCGCGCTCGCCGCCCCCCAGCGCACCGGCGTGTGGCGTGGCCGGGCACCCCCGGGGTGCGAGGTCAGGACGATGTGCCTCGGCGGAAGGTTGCGGCGGTTGTCCATGGGCGCCTCGCGGTCGGGCCGGATGGGGTGACGCCACCCCATGGTGACACAATCATGGGCCGGGCGGGCATCGAAACGAAAGGCGGCCGAAGGGAAGACGGGTCATAGCCGCCCTTCGGCCAGGGCGGATCCCCGGCGCGGCCCCCCGGCGCATGGGTGCCATGGCGCGGTTTCCAGGTGCCGGCCGCCGCCCGTGCCGTTAGGGTTGGCCCCGCGCGCGATCCCGCCGTCCCCGCCGACACGCCTTCCATGCCCCTGCCCCACGCCCTGCGCCTCATCCTCGTCCTCGGCCTCGCCGGCTTCGCCAGCGCCTTCTCCTTGCGCACCACCGACCCGATGCTGGCCGTGATGGCGGCCGATCTCGGCGTCGGGGTGCGCGAGGCGGCCCTGCTCGCCTCGGCCTACACCCTGCCCTACGCGGCCATGCAGCTCGTCCTCGGGCCGGTGGGGGACGCCATCGGCAAGACCCGGCTGATCCGCCTGTCGCTCCTGGTGGTGACGGCGGGGCTCGGGCTGTCCGCCGTGGCGCCCGACTACGGGACCGTGCTGGCGGCGCGGGTCCTGGCCGGCGGCTTCGCGGGGGGCATCATCCCCGCCGCCATGGCGCTGATCGGCGACCGCGTCGCCTACACCGAGCGCCAGTTCGCCATCAGCCGCTTCCTGCTGGCCGTCATCCTCGGCCAGATGGCGGGGTCGGCGGTGGGCGGCGCCCTGGTCGGGCTGGCCGGCTGGCGCGGGGTGTTCGGGCTGGCGGCGGCGCTGACCGGGCTGATCGCGCTGGCCGCGCTGGCCGGGCTGCGCGGCGAGCGGGAGGAGCGCCACCCCGTCACCGTGGCCGACGCGCGGCGGCGCTACGCGTCGGTCCTCGCCAACCCGACCTCCCGCTTCGTCTACGCGACGGTGGCGGCCGAGGGGATCCTGATCTTCGGGGCCTTTCCCTTCATCGCCCCGATGCTGGCCAGCCACGGCGCCGCCGGCGCCTTCGAGGCCGGGCTGACCATCGCCGCCTTCGCCATCGGCGGGGTCCTCTACAGCCTGGTGGTGCGGCGCCTGCTCGGCCGGCTCGGCCAGTGGGGGATGATGCGGGCCGGCGGCCTGCTCTGCGGCGGCGCCTGCCTGGCGATGGCCGCCCCGGTGCCCTGGCCGGTGGTGACCGGCCTGTTCCTGGTCTCGGGCTTCGGCTTCTACATGCTGCACAACACCATGCAGACCCAGGCGACGGAGCTTTCGGCCACCGCGCGCGGCTCGGCCCTGGCCCTGTTCGCCTTCTCCTTCTTCCTCGGCCAGGGCATCGGGCCGCTGCTCTACGGCGCGGTGGCCGACCGCTACGGCTTCGCGCCGGCCTTCCTGGGCGCCGGCCTGCTCATCGCCGCCCTCGGCGTCGGCGCCGTCGGGCTGATCCGGCGGCGCTGAGTCCGGCCGCCACCGGTCAGTTCCGCCCGGTCAGCAGCCCGCGCGCGATGACCTGCGCCTGGATCTCGGCCGCGCCCTCGAAGATGGAGAGGATGCGGGCGTCGCACAGGACGCGGCTGATCGGGTATTCCAGCGCGTAGCCGTTGCCGCCGTGGATCTGGAGGGCGCAATCCGCGTTGCTCCAGGCGACGCGGGCGGCCAGCAGCTTGGCCATGCCCGCCTCGATGTCGCAGCGCCGCCCCTTGTCCTTCTCGCGCGCGGCGAACAGGGCGAGCTGGCGGGCCATCATCGTCTCCGCCGCCATCCAGGCCAGCTTGGCGTGCACGCGCGGGAAGGCCAGGATCGGCTTGCCGAACTGGCGGCGCTGGCGGGCGTAGGCGGCGCCCAGCTCCAGGGCGTTCTGGGCGACGCCGAGGGCGCGCGCGGCGGTCTGGATGCGCGCGCTCTCGAAGGTCTCCATCAGCTGCTTGAAGCCCTGCCCCTCGACCCCGCCGAGCAGGGCGTCGGCCGGCACCGCGAAGCCGTCGAAGGCGATCTCGTACTCCTTCATGCCGCGGTAGCCCAGCACCGGGATCTCGGTGCCGCTCATGCCGGGGGCCGGGAAGGGGTCGGCGTCGCTTCCGCGCGGCTTCTCGGCGAGCAGCATGGACAGGCCGCGGTAGCCTTCGGAGGCGGGATCGGTGCGCACCAGCAGGGTCATCAGGTCGGAGCGCGCGCCGTGGGTGATCCAGGTCTTGGCGCCGGACACCCGGTAGACATCGCCGTCGCGCACCGCGCGGGTGCGCAGGCGGCCGAGGTCGGAACCGGTGTCGGGCTCAGTGAAGACGGCGGTGGGCAGCACCGCGCCCGACGCGATGAGCGGCAGCCAGCGCGCCTTCTGCTCCGCGGTGCCGCCGACCCGGATCAGCTCCGCCGCGATCTCGGCGCGGGTGCCCAGCGAGCCGACGCCGAGCGAGCCGCGGCTCAGCGCCTCCGACACCAGGCACATGGCGACCTTGCCCAGCCCCAGGCCGCCGTGCTCCTCGGGCACGGTCAGGCCGAAGACGCCCAGCCCGGCCATCCGCCCGATCAGATCGAGCGGGATCAGCGCGTCCCGCCGGTGGATGTCCTGGGCGAGCGGCGCCACCTCGGCGTCGGTGAAGCGGGCGAACTGGTCGGCGATCAGCTCCAGCGTCCCGTCGCCCAGCGCCGGGGCGCCGAAACGCCCCTCCGCCGCCGCCTCGCCCAGCCGCCGCCGCGCCGCGTCGAGCGCCGCCGGCTCGGCCAGCGCCGCGACCGCGGGATCCGCCGCGAAGCGCGCCACCGCGTCCGGCGCCACGCCCAGGTCGGCCGGGCGGACGACCTCCGCCTGGCTCATGGCGATGCCGCCGGCAAGCTGGCCCAGATACTCGGCGAAGCCCAGCCGCAGGATGGCGGCCTCGGCATCGCCCAGCGCGCCGTCGTCCGCCAGCCGCTCGGCCCAGCCCAGCGTGTGGCGCAGGGCGGCGACGTAGGTCGCCTGCCAGGCCAGGCCG
>JAEZHQ010000602.1 GCA_023416455.1 Pseudomonadota bacterium
GCTGCCGCCGACCCGCCCGCCCGCCGAGCCCGGCGCTCCGTGGTGCGACCATGTGGACATCCCCGGCGGCCGGGTGCATCTGCGCCGCGCCGGCACCGGGGGGCGCCCGCTTCTGGTGTTCCAGACCGGCGGCGGTTCGGCGGCGCCCTTCGCGCCGGTGATGCGGGCGCTGGCCGGGCGGTGGAGCGTCATCGCGCCCGACTATCTGGGCAACGGCTGGTCCGACAAGCCCGAGCGGCCGGCCAGCATCGAGGCGCTGGCGGCCGACGCGCTGGCCGTGGCCGACGCGCTGGGGCTGGAGCAGGTCGACCTGTGGGGCTCACACACCGGCGCCCTGGTGGCGCTGGAGATCATGCTGCGCCGGCCGGAGCGCGTCGGGCGCGCCGTGCTGGAGGCGCCGGTCTTCCTGGCCGAGGGCTTCCGGGAGGACGTGCTCCGGCGCTACTTCCCGCCGCTGCACCCGGACCGCTGGGGCCGGCACCTGATCCAGGCATGGAACTGGCGGCGCGACATGTTCCTCTACTGGCCCTGGTACCGGGTGGAGCGGGCGGCGGTGCGCCGGCTCGGCCTGCCGGAGGCGGAGGACCTGCATTTCTTCACCGTCGGCCTGCTGCAAAGCGGAGCCCACTACGACCGTGCCTACCGCGCCGCCTTCGAGTACGACACCGCGGCGCGGATCGGCGGGGCCACCCGCCCCATGATGATCTGTTCCGGGGCGGACGACATGCTGGCCGACAGCCTCGATTACGCCCGCGGCCTGGCGCCCGCCGGCACGCTGGTGACGCCGACGCCGGCCACCGTCTGGTGGCCGCGCCAGGACCCGCAGGCCGTGGCTGCGACGCTGCGGATGTACGAGGCGTTCCTGGCGGGGTGACGGCGGGCTTTGCGGCCGCCGGCGCCATGCCATGTGCGCCTGTGCGGCTTCATTGCCCCGCGGGCGGCACCTGGACGGGCGGCCACTGGCGGGCGGTATGCACCAGGGCAAGCACCCACACCGTTTCCCCGTCGATCTCATACACCAGACGATAGCTTTCATGGGGTATCAGCTCGCGGGTGCCTGGGATCTTGCCGGGCTTGCCCAGCCGGGGCCGCTCGCCCAGCCTGACGGCCGCATCGCTGAAAAGATCATCCATGCGGGCGGCGGCGCGCGGGTTGTCGGCCGCGATAAAGTTCCAAATGTCGGTGCGATCCTGTTCCGCCTCTGGTGTCCAGATGACAATCACGTCCCGCCTGCCGTTGCCCGATCGCGCTTGGCGGCGAACGTGGCTTCAACCTCATCGTTCGGCCGCCCCCGGCCGGCGCGCATCGAGGCGCGGCCGGCCTCGACCTTGTGGCGCAGGTACCCGTCATAGTCGCGGGCTTGGCGGCGCTGCTCGATGTAGCCGCGCATCAACTCGCGCATGACTTGGGAGGCCGGCCGATCCTCGCCGGCGGCTTCGGCCATGAACTCGGCGCGAAGCTCCGGTTCCAGCTTCATCGTGAAAACGGCTTGTTTCGGCATGGGCCACCTCTTTCATGAAGCAAGATACAGACACAGTATATACGCTGTCAGTACCCTCCGGCCACGCTGGAACTTTGCGCCAGTCGGCGTGCGCCGGCCGTCGCGGGCGATCCCGGATCCGAAGAGCCGGAACCTTCCGGATCCGGTATGAACAAACCGGCGGATCGCCCTGTAGGCGAACAGTCCATAATTCCGCCCGATCATTTCGCCGGATCCGCCCGATGGTGTCTTGCATGGATCCAGGCAACCTTTGAGGTGCCGGGCTTTTCCGGTTTCGCAGAAGGACCTGCATCATGACCGCATCCACCCTCACCGCCGCCGCCGCCGTTTGCCTGGTGCTGCTGGGCATCTACTGGATTGCCTGCCTGATGCGGCACAAGCCGACGATCCACGTCACGGCGGCCACGTACATGGCCGTCCACGTCATGGTCGGCGGCTGGGGCATGACGGGCTGGTTCCAGCCCGTCATGCCCGCCACCGAGGAGCGGAGCATCCTGTCCTACTGACGGGAGCGGCCTCCGGGCGGCGGCTCAGCCGCGCAGGAAGGCGTCGTAGACGCCCAGCGTCTCGGCGACCGCCGCCTCGCCCTGGCCGGGATACCAGACGGTGGCCGGGGTCCCGGTGACCACGGTGCCGGCGGGCGCCAGCTCCTCGGCTTCGCGCAGCCCCTCGACCAGCATGTCGGCGGGGCCGGCGCAGATCAGCGCCGGGCGGGTGAGACGGCGCAGCCGGTCGCGGGTGTCGTACTCGAAGGCGGCGCGGTAGGAGCGGTCGTAGTGGGACCCGCTCTTCAGCAGGCCCAGCGTCCAGTCGTGCAGCACCTCCGGGTCGGGCACCCCCAGCGCCCGGCCGGCGGCGCGCTCCTGCCGGTACCAGGGCCAGAACAGGAACATGTCGCGCCGCATGTTCCACGCCTGGAGCAGGTGCAGCCCCCAGCGGTCCGGGAGCAGCGGCGGGAAGTAGTTCTCCAGGATGTCCGCGCTGAAGCTCGGCGGGATCAGCACCGGCGCTTCCAGCACGACGCGGCCGACCCGCCCGGGGTGGCGGACGGTCAGCTCCAGCGCCACCAGGGCGCCGGTGTGGGTGCCCCACAGGTCGAAGCGGTCGAGCCCCAGCGCGTCGGCGACGGCCAGCGCGTCGTCGGCGAGCGCCCCGATGTCCACCCGCCGCTCGGGCTTGTCCGAATCGCCGTTGCCGAGATAGTCGGGCGCGATCACCTCCCGTCCGCCGGCCAGGCCGCGGATGAGCGGCAGCAGCGGCGCCGAGGAGCCGGGCGCGGACTGGAAGGCGAGGAGCGGCGTGCCGCCGCTGCCGGCGCGGCGCAGGTGCACCCGGCCCGCCGGCGTGTCCGCATAGTCGTGCC
>JAEZHQ010000024.1 GCA_023416455.1 Pseudomonadota bacterium
CGAGGGGGCGCTCCAGGCGGCCGCGCTCGACAACGCGGCCTTCGTCGACCAGCTCTACCACAACGTGCTGGGCCGCGAGGGCGACGCGACCGGCTACACCTCCTGGGTGGCGGCCCTGGACTCCGGCACCCTCGGCCGCGAGGAGGTGCTCGTCGGCTTCACCGACAGCGCCGAGAACATCCAGCTCGTCGCCTCCCAGGTCGGCAACGGCATCTGGCTGGCCTAGCACTCCAGCCGGGGGGCCTTCCCGGCGCCAGGAGCAGGCGCAGGCGCGGGACCGGGATCGCCGGTCCCGCGCCCCTTGCCGTTTCCGCCTCCCGCCCCGTCAGGCTCCGGGGACCGCATCGATGGTGTTCAGCTCCTGCGCGATGGCCTCCAGGCGGGCGGCGATGCGGGCCTGTTCGGCCCGCAGCCGCTCGCGTTCCGCGATCAGCGCGCTGCGGTGGCCGGTGGGGCCGCGATGGGCCTTCTTGAAGGCCATCAGCTCGGCCCGCGTGACGGTCGGCCGGATGAGGCCGCGTTCCAGGGCCCGGGCCCGTTCGTCTTCGGAGAGGGTGGTGATCTGATAGACCGTGGAGTAGCTCGGCGGCAGGCGGTCGACGGGCAGGGCGCCGGTGTCGATGGCGTCGGCGACGGCGCGCAGCTGGTGGGCGACCGCGCGGCCGAACGGCAGCTCCCGGGCGATCATCGTCTCGTACTCGCCGTAGGGCAGCGTCTCCTTCGCCTGCCTCAGGTAGCGGCCGATCAGAACGAACTTCTGCTGGGCGTCGCCCCACAGCTTGCCGATCTCACGGATGAACTCGTCCTTGCGGGTGAGGCGCACCGCCGTGTTCTCGATCAGCTCGATGCGCGTGTCCTTGACGCGGCCGCGCACCGCCGGGGCGATCGTCATCACAGGCCTCCGATCTCGGTCTTCAGGTAGTTCCAGACGCCTTCGATCTCGTCGCGCCCGGGATGGCGGCTGAGTTCGACGATCCCCATGCCGCGGGTGGCGACCCGGTGCAGGTCCTCGCGGTCGCCGATCTCGATGGGGCACAGCCGCCCGCCGTTCCGGACGAGCTGCTTCTTGACCTCGTCGTAGGACCGCACGCGCGGTTTCAGCATGTTGATCACGAAGGCGAAGGGGCGTCCGTAGTCGCGCACCAGCTTCATCCACTCGTGGGTCGATTCGATGTCGTCGATGGTGGCCTTGGTCGGGATGACCACGAAGTCGGCGGCCAGGAGCAGGGCCTTGATGTCCTCCGGATACTCCTCGACCGCGGTCGGCGTGTCGATGACCAGGACGTCGTGGGCCTGGATGGTGTCCAGGGCCTCCCGGGCCTGGCGCAGGGAGAGCTGGTAATGGGTGATCGGCGTCAGGCTTTCGTCGCGCCGGTTCCACCAGCGGGTCAGCGTGCCCTGGGGATCGAAGTCGATGGTCGCGGTGTCGAGCCCCTCCGCGGCGGCAGCGGCGGCGAGGTTGCGCGACACGGTCGTTTTCCCGCAGCCCCCTTTCGGGCTGCTCACCAGGATGCGTTTCATCGCCGTGGCCATCCTTCGTCCTTTTGGGCTGGATCTAGCCCAGAAGCGCGGATCCTGTCCACCGCGGATCCCCGGTGATGTCTTACCGGTAAGACCTCCGGTCCCGGCCGCGGCGGGGAATGGCGGCAAGGGAGCCCTTGCGCCGGGCGCCGGAAGCCACGAGCATGGGGCATCGGCAATGATCACGGATGATGCGGCCCTCATGTTCTCGTCCCTGGCTCCCCTGTCCTCCGAACGGCATCGTGCCAAGCGCCTGCGCCCGGTGCGCTCATGGGCCTTCGCGGCCCGGCAGGCGATCGTCCCGATCGTCGGTTCCGAGGTGGCCCGGGCGGCGACGGAATTTCCGCTCGGCTTCGTCGCCAACGGGACGGAATTCACCCTCGTCGCGGTCCTCGGGTTCGAGCCCAACCGCAACCTGTTCGTCAGCCCGACCGGGCAGTGGATCGCCAGCTACGTGCCGGCGGCGATCCGCAGCTACCCCTTCGCCCAGGGGCGCAGCCCGGACGGCGCCAGCAGCTTCCTGTGCGTCGACGAGGCCAGCGACCTCCTGGCCGATGCGGAGGGGGAGCCCCTCTTCACCCCGGAGGGGGGACCGGGCCAGCCGGTGGAGCGGGCGCTCCTCCTCCTGCAGGAGATCGAGCGCGTGTCGGTGCTCCAGCGGCGCCTGTGCGCGCTGCTGGCGGGGCACGGCCTCATCGTGCCGTGGGAGCTGAGCGTCAGCGACCAGGGCCGGTCCCGCCGGGTGGAGGGGCTGTTCCGCATCGACGAGGAACGGCTGCACGCCCTGCCCGACCCCGCCTTCCTGGAGCTGCGCAAGAGCGGCGTGCTGACCCTGGTCTACGCGCAGCTGCTGTCCATGGGCCGGATCGTCCAGCTCCAGGAGCTGGTGAAGCTGCAGGCGCGCCTCGCCCCGCCGTCGTCGTCGCCGTCGTCGTCGCCGTCGTCGTCGGCGGACGAGGCGTCGGATTATTCCAACGCGACCTTCAACTTCAACTTCTGATACGGACGACGCCTGAAGGCGTCGTCCGTATCACCCCTTCGATCAATGCTATCGCATTGATCTGTCGGGTTTTACCGGCGGCGCTCCGTGTTCATGCGCCGCCGGTATGACCGCCCGGCCGCCGGCCCGGCGGAACCCGGCCGGTCGATGCCGTGACCGTCGATCGGCCGGGGCGATGCGGGCCACGCGCGCGGGCGCCGTCCGTATCACAGCAGCCACAGCCCGCTGTCGACCCGGCTGCTGGTGAGGTGGATGTTCTCGGCGCTTCCGGCGAAGGACAGGAGGACCTGCTCGCGGCTCGCCTCCCCGGACGCCAGGGCGTGGGTCCAGGCCGAGCGTTCCGCCGGGTCGCCGTCGCGGCCCAGCACGTTGCGGTACAGCAGGGCGACGAACTGGGGCGTGTCCGGGGTGCCGAAGCGGCCCTGGAACTCGGGCGACGCCATGAACTGGCGGGCCATCTCCTCCATGGGGAGGCCGGTCGAATGGGCGTGGGTCCAGGCCGTCAGCCCCTCCCGGTCCGCCGCCCGGCCGAGGCTGGCCTGGTAGAGGCGGTGGACCGCGAAGGCCGGGTCGGCCGGGTCGATGACGAGCAGGCCGTCGGTGAACTGGATCCGCTCCACGTTCCGCAGCGTGTTGGTTCCGCCCGGGGTGAACAGCTCGACGCGGCCGGCGCCGTGGGCGACGCCGCAGTCCGCCGCCGCGAAGGACAGCCGCAGCGTGTCCAGCCCCGCCCCGCCGTCGATGGCATGGGGACCGGTGCGGATGAGGATGTGGTCGTCGCCCGCCGTCCCCCGGACCGTGTAGGCGCCCCCGTACTGCCCGGCCTGGAGTGCGGCGGCCTTGTCCTGGTTCACGGTCGTCCAGTCGTCCGCCAGGATGCCGCCGGTGTCCCAGCTCGTCGGGTTCCAGGACCAGTAGGTCCAGCTGATGCCCTGGTCGCCCGGCCGCAGATCCGGGGCGCCGTCGCCGTCCAGGTCGCCGTTCTGGTAGCGCAGCAGCGCCTCCAGCCAGTTGCGGTCGGCCGCCGTCTCGTGGCGGGTGCCGAACTCGCCGACCAGCACCGGGGCCAGCCCCTCGGCGAAGATGTAGCCCCAGGTGTCGGTCCATTTGGCCGGCATGTTGTCCGGGAAGGCGGGGTCGGAGAACCACGGCATCGCGTAGAGCGACGGCGGGTAGTCGTGGGGGGAATAGACCAGCTTGCCCGGCACGTTCAGCGTGACGGGATGCTCGCGCACGCCGGTCAGGTTGCCGCCCCACCAGTAGCTCTGTTCGCCGGTGCCGGCGATGCCCTGGACGATGATCAGCCAGTCCGGGTTCACGGCCTGGATGGCGTTGCCGATGCGCCCGGCGGCGGCGGCCCAGTCGGTGGCCGGGTTGCCGTCGCCCCAGGTGGCGGGGCCGTGCGGCTCGTTGTGGAGGTCGGCGCCGATCACCGCCGGGTTGCCCTTGTAGCGGTCCGCCAGCATCGTCCAGTTCGCGATCATGCCGGCTTCCGGGTGGCGGGCGTCGTACCACAGGCCGTCCGGGTTGACCCCGGCGTTGCCGGTGCTGTTGAGGTGGTGGTCGAGGATGACGCGCATCCCGATCTCGCCGGCGTAGGCGATGATCCGGTCCATGATCCCCAGCGGCGTCAGGCCGAGCAGGTCGGGGTTCAGGCGGTAGTCGATGATGGTCGGCGTGGCGCCGGGGTGGAGCGCGTCGTCGCTGAAGGGCAGGCGGATGACGTTGAAGCCCAGCTCCTGCATCCGTTTCATGTGGTTCTGGTAGCTGTCCACCCACAGCCCCTGCGGCGCGTAGGCGGTGCCCTCCATGCCGAACCAGTTGATTCCCGTCAGCCGCACCGGCGTGCCGGTGCTGTCGACGATCTGGTTGCCGCGGGTGCTGAGGAAGCCGGGGGCGATCCCGGCCGGTGTGATGAGGGTCGCTGCCTCGCTCATGCCTTGCGAATCCCTGTCCTGCCGACCATACCGCCGTTATATGAGGATCGGCAGCCCGGCGGCGGGAGGTCGCATCCGGCGAGGCCGGCGCCGTTTTCGGCGGGGCCGGTCCGGACGGGGCACCACGCCCGCCGGAGGGGCCGCGCCGGCGAAGGGCCGCTTCCGGCGTAATACCAGGGCCGGAAAGTCCTGACGTCCGGCCCTGGTATCCGGTCGCGACCGCGGCCGCGCGCCCACATGGGCGCACGTGGGCGCACGTGGGCGCACGTGGGCGCCAACATTGGCGCCCACATGGGCGCGAAGCCAAGGCCCGCGGAGGCGGGCCGCCCGGCGTATGAGGGTCCGGAAAGGTCCGACCACAGGTCGGATCTTTCCGGAATTGGTATAAGACGAACGCCCGCGGGCGGGCGGCGCGTTACTCCAGCCAGATGCCCGTGCCGACCTGGGAGGCGACGAGCTGGATGTTCTCGGCGCTGCCGGTGAAGCCGACGAGCACCTCCTCCCGGCCGAGGGCGCCGGAGTCCAGGGCCGCCACCCAGGAGGTGTGGCCGGCCGCGTCGCCCTCGCGGCCCAGCACGTTGTGGTAGAGCCGGTCGACGAAGGCCGGGCCGTCGGGCGCCCCGAAGCGGG
>JAEZHQ010000077.1 GCA_023416455.1 Pseudomonadota bacterium
CCCTTCTTGAAGCTGACGGCACCCCGGCGCAGCGAATGCGCGAGGATCGCGCCCTCCGCCTCCTCCAGCGGCAACGGACCGAAGAACATGGGGCGTCCCTCCCTTGTGCCGGCGCGCCTCGCGGCCCTATGGTCCGGCATCCTATGGCCCGGCTCCTTATGGCCCGGCCGCCTCGCGGCGCCGGACGGCGGTGATCTGCGCCATGACCGACAGGGCGATCTCGGCCGGGGTGACGGCGCCGATGTCGAGGCCGACGGGGGCGTGGATGCGGGCCAGCGCCACCTCGTCCAGCCCCTGGGCGCGCAGCCGGTCGAGCCGCTTGGCGTGGGTGCGCCGGCTGCCCAGCGCGCCGACGTAGAAGGCGGGCGAGCGCAGGGCCACCAGAAGCGCCGGATCGTCCAGCTTGGGGTCGTGGGTCATGGTGACGACGGCGGTGCGCCGGTCGATGGCCAGCCCGGCCAGCGCCTCGTCCGGCCAGGCGTCGTTCAGCGCCACGCCGGGGAATCGCTCCGCGGTGGCGAAGGAGCCGCGCGGGTCGATGACGGTGACCGCGTAGCCGGCGAGCGCCGCCGCCGGCGCCAGCGCCTGGGCGATGTGCACGGCCCCGACGACGAGCAGGCGGAGCGGTGGGGCGTGGACGTGCACGAAGAGGCCCGGCGCGTCCTCGTCCTCCGCGTCGGCGAGAAGGCCGGAACGGTCCTGGAGCAGGCGCCGCCGCACCTCCGCCAGCCGTTCGTCGTCGAGCCCGAAGCCGCCGTGGACGGCGTCGTCGAAGACCAGGCTTTGCAGGCCGGTGCCGAGGTCGGTGACGAGCGCCACGGGAACCGAGGCGGCCTTGGCCGCCAGCAGCCGGTCGAGGATGTCGCGCTTCATTCCACCGCCTCGACATAGACCTGCACCCGACCGCCGCAGGCGAGCCCGACCTCCCAGGCCATGTCGTCGCTGACGCCGAAGGAGAGCAGCCGCGGCTCGCCGTCCTCCATGGTCTTGCGGGCCTCGTGCACCACCGCGCCCTCGATGCAGCCGCCGGAGACCGAGCCGGTCATCGCCCCCGCCTCATCCACCGCCATCTGGCTGCCCACCGGGCGGGGCGAGGAGCCCCAGGTGGCGACCACCGTCGCCACCGCCACCTTGCGGCCGGCGGCGCGCCACGCCGCGGCCTGGTCGAGAACTGGGTCGGTCGTCATGCGGCCTCCTTCAGCCACTTGCGCAGCCCTTCCGCCTGCCGGGGGCCGTCGCGGTTCAGCGCGTCGGCCAGGGCGGCCAGGCTGTTCAGATTGTGCACCGGGCGGAAATCGTCCACATGGGGAAGCAGCGCCCGGATACCGCTGGATTTTGGTGCGAACCCCTCCCAGCGCAACAGGGGATTCAGCCAGACCAGCCGCCGGCAGCTCTTGTGCAGCCGCTCCGCCTCCGCGGCCAGCCCTTCGCCGGCGTCGCGGTCCAGCCCGTCGCTGATCAGCAGGACCACCGCCCCCTGGCCCAGCACCCGGCGCGCCCAGGTCCGGTTGAAGGCGCGCAGCGCCGATCCGATCCGCGTTCCCCCCGACCAGTCCTCCACCGCCGCCGACACGGCGTCGAGCGCGACGTCCACGTCGCGGTGGCGCAGGTGGCGGGTGATGTTGGTCAGCCGGGTTCCGAAGACGAAGCTGTGCACCCGGTCGCGGTCGTTGCTGAGGGCGTGCATGAAGTGCAGCAGCATGCGCGAGTAGCGGGTCATCGAGCCGGAGATGTCGCACAGCACGACCAGCGGCGGCGGCCGGGTTCGGCGGCGGCGGCGCGCCAGCACCGCCGGCTCGCCGCCGGTGCGCAGCATGCGCCGCAGCGTGGCCCGCGGGTCGATGCGGTCGCCGCGCGGGTCGGGGCGGTAGCGGCGGGTCGCCGCCTCCGCCACCGGCAGGACGATGCGGGCGAGCATCCGCCTGGCCTCCGCCATCTCCTCCGCCGACATCTTCTCGAAGTCCTTCTCCTGCAACCGCTCCTGGGCGGATACGGTGAAGGCGGCGTCGATCTCGACCCGGGTCCGGGGCGGACCCTCCGCCTCGGGCGCCGTCCCGCGCAGGGCGTCGGCGACGCGGCGCGACAGCGCGTCCCGCCCCGACGGAAGGTCGGTGCGCAGGGTGGGCAGCATCAGCCCGATCATCCGCTTCAGGATGTCGGGGTTGCGCCAGAAGACGTGGAAGGTCTGGTCGAACAGCTCGCGCTGGTCGCGCCGGTTGACGAAGACCGCGTGCAGCGCCCAGTAGAAGTCGGCCCGGTTGCCGAGGCCGACCGCCTCCACCGCCTCCACCGCCTGGAGGAGCTTGCCCGGCCCGACGGCAAGCCCCGCCGCCCGCAGCGCGCGGGCGAAGTGCATCAGGTTGACGGCCAGCCCGCCCGCCATGCCGCCTGTCTTGGCGCCCGTCATTCCGCCTGGGGCCGCCATGGCGTCAGCGCGCCGTGGTGGCGGCCAGCTCGGCCTTGACCTGGCCCAGGATGCGCGCGGCCTCGCTGCCCTGGATGCGGGCGATGTCGTCCTGGTACTTCAGCAGCGTGCCCAGCGTGTCGTTGATGGTCGCCGGATCCAGCTCCAGCTGGTTCAGCTCGACCAGCGCCTGCGCCCAGTCCAGCGTCTCGGCGACCCCCGGCGCCTTGTAGAGGTCGAGCCCGCGCAGGCTCTGCACGAAGCCCACCACCTGGGCGGCCAGCCGCGCGTCGGCCCCCGGGGCCTTGGCCGCCAGGATGGCGCGCTCGCGCTCCGCCGAGGGATAGTCGACCCAATGGTAGAAGCAGCGCCGCTTCAGCGCGTCGTGGATCTCGCGCGTGCGGTTGGAGGTCAGGATGACCAGCGGCGGTTCCGGCGCCCGCACCGTGCCCAGCTCCGGAATGGTCACCTGGAAGTCGGACAGAACCTCCAGCAGATAGGCCTCGAAGGGCTCGTCGGTGCGGTCCAGCTCGTCGATCAGCAGGACGGGGGCGCCAGCCAGGTCGGGTTCCAGCGCCTGGAGCAGCGGGCGCTTGATGAGGAAGCGTTCGGAGAAGATGTCCGCCTCCAGCGTGCCGCGGTCGCGGTCGCCCGACGCCTCGGCCAACCGGATCTCCATCATCTGGCGGGCGTAGTTCCACTCGTAGACGGCGGCGGCGACGTCCAGCCCCTCGTAGCATTGCAGCCGCACCAGCCGCCGGCCCAGCGTGGCCGACAGGACCTTGGCGATCTCGGTCTTGCCGACTCCGGCCTCGCCTTCCAGGAACAGCGGACGGCGCAGCTTGAGGGCGAGGTAGAGCGCGGTGGCCAGCGCCCGGTCGGCGACGTAGGACCCGCGCTTCAGAAGCTCCAGCGTGGCGTCGACGGAGGTGGGGAGGGAGTTCGGCATGAGGCTCGCGCGATCAGGGAAGGCGGACCCCCTCTCCCGCCCCGGGGGGCGGGAGAGGGGCGGGACGTGGGATCAGCCGCAGGCGTCCACCGCGCGCTTCGCCATGACGGTGACGAGGTGGGCGCGGTACTCGGCGCTGGCGTGGATGTCGGCGTTCAGGCCGTCCGCCGCCACCGCGGCGCTGTCAAGCGCGCCGGCCCGGAAGTCGCGGGCCAGGGCCTCCTCCAGCGCGGTGGCCCGGAACACCGAGGGGGCGGCCCCGGTGACCGCCACGCGGACCTCGCCGCCGAAGCGCGCCACCAGGACGCCGACGATGGCGTAGCGGCTGGCCGGGTTGCGGAACTTGGCGTAGGCGGCCTTGTCCGGGCGGGCGAAGCGGACCCCGGTGATGATCTCGCCGGGCTCCAGCGCGGTCTCGAACATGCCGGTGAAGAAGTCGTCCCCGGCGATGCTGCGGCGGTCGGTGGTCACCACGGCCTTCAGCCCGAGCACGGCGGCCGGGTAGTCGGCCGAGGGATCGGCGTTGGCGATGGAGCCGCCGAGCGTGCCCAGGTTGCGCACCTGGCGGTCGCCGATCCCCTCGGCGAGGTCGGCCAGCACCGGGATCACCCGGCGCACCAGCTCGGAATGGGCGACCTCGGCGTGGCGGGTGAGGGCGCCGACGGCCAGCCCGCCGTCGTCCTCGCGGATGCCCCGGAGTTCGGGGACGCCGCCGAGGTCGATCAGGTCCGAGGGGCGGGCGAGCCGCTGCTTCAGGGTGGGCAGCAGGGTCTGGCCGCCGCCCAGCAGCTTGGGATCCTCCGACCGGCCGAGCAGGGCGAGCGCATCGGCGAGGGACGCGGGACGGTGATAGGCGAAGCTGTACATCCGTTCTCTCCTTCACTCGGCGGCCAGGGGGGGAGCCTGGACCGGCGGTGCCGCCCGCCGGATGGCCTGCCACACCCGTTCCGGCGTGGCCGGCATGTCGATGTGGGTGATGCCGTAGCCGGACAGCGCGTCCACCACCGCGTTCATCACGGCGGCCGAGGCGCCGATCGTCCCGGCCTCGCCGCAGCCCTTCACCCCCAGGGGGTTGTGGGTGCAGGGCTGGTCCTCGTGGTAGCGCACGGTGAAGGACGGCACGTCGTCCGCCCGCGGCATGCAATAGTCCATGTAGGAGCCGGTGACCAGCTGGCCCGTCTCCTCGTCGTAGACGCAGTTCTCGTGAAGCGCCTGGCCGATGCCCTGGACCAGCCCGCCATGGACCTGCCCCTCGACGATCAGCGGGTTGATGACCCGGCCGAAATCGTCCACCGCGGCGAAGGCCGCCACCTCGACCACCCCGGTCTCGGGATCGACCTCCACCTCGCAGACGTGGCAGCCGTTGGGGTAGGTGAAGTTCTTGGGGTCGTAAAAGGCCTGCTCGTCCAGCCCCGGCTCCAGCTCGTCCAGGGGGAAGTTGTGCGGCACGTAGGCCTGGAGGGCGATGTCGCCGATGGACAGCGCCTTGTCGGTGCCGGCCACCGTGAAGCGGCCGTCCTTCACCTCGATGTCGGCCTCGGCGGCCTCCAGCATGTGGGCGGCGATCTTGCGCGCCTTGCGCTCCACCTTGTCCATGGCCTTGACCAGGGCGGAGCCGCCCACCGCCAGCGAGCGCGACCCGTAGGTGCCCATGCCGAAGGGCACCCTGGCGGTGTCGCCGTGGACGATCTCGACATTCTCGATGGGGATGCCGAAACGCTCGGCGACGATCTGGGCGAAGGTGGTCTCGTGGCCCTGGCCGTGGCTGTGCGAGCCGGTGAAGACGCTGACCGAGCCGGTCGGGTGGAAGCGCACCTCCGCCGATTCGTAGAGGCCCGCCCGCGCGCCGAGCGCGCCGGCGATGTTGCTGGGGGCGATGCCGCAGGCTTCGATGTAGGTGGCGAAGCCGATGCCGCGCCGCTTGCCGCGCCGCTCCGATTCGGCGCGGCGCGCCGGGAAGCCGTCGTAATCGACCAGCGGCAGCGCGATCTCCAGGTTCTTGGCGAAGTCGCCGGTGTCGTACTGGAGGGCCACCGGGGTCTGGTAGGGCATGGCCGCGGCGGGGACGAAGTTGCGCCGCCGGATCTCGGCCTTATCAATCCCGGTCTCGCGCGCCGCCACCTCGACCAGCCGCTCGATCAGGTAGCAGGCTTCCGGCCGGCCGGCGCCGCGGTAGGCGTCCACCGGGGCGGTGTTGGTGAAGACGGCCTTGACCTCGGCGTAGATGGCCGGGGTCCGGTACTGGCCGGCCAGCAGCGTGGCGTAGAGGTAGGTCGGCACCGAGGGGGCGAAGGTGGACAGGTAGGAGCCCATGTTGGCGACGGTGGAGACGCGCAGCGCCAGGAAATGGCCGTCGCCGTCCAGCGCCAGCTCGGCGTGGCTGACATGGTCGCGGCCGTGGGCGTCGGACAGGAAGCTCTCGGAGCGGTCGGCGGTCCACTTCACCGGCCGGCCGATGCGCCGCGCCGCCCAGGTGACCACCGCCTCCTCGCCGTAATGGAAGATCTTGGAACCGAAGCCGCCGCCCACGTCCGGCGCCACCACGCGCAGCTTGTGCTCGGGGATGCCCAGCACGAAGGCGCCCATCAGCAGGCGGATGACGTGGGGGTTCTGGCTGGTGGTGGTCAGCGTGTGCTCGCCGGTGGCGGGGTCGTACTCGCCGATGGCCGCGCGCGGCTCCATGGCGTTGGGGATGAGGCGGTTGTTGACGAGGTCGAGGCGGGCGACATGGGCGGCCTGCGCGAAGGCGGCGTCCACCGCGGCGGCGTCGCCCAGGTGCCAGTCGAAGCAGACGTTGCCGGGGGCGTCGTCATGGACCAGCGGCGCCCCATCGGCGAGCGCGCGCAGCGAGGTGGCGGCGGCCGGCAGCTCCTCGTAATCGACCGCCACCAGCTCGGCGGCGTCGCGGGCCTGGTCGCGGGTCTCGGCGATCACGACGGCGACCGGGTCGCCGACGTAGCGGGCGCGGTCGCGGGCCAGCGGGAAATGCGGCGGCTCCTTCATGGGGGAGCCGTCCTTGGAATGGATCTGCCAGCCGCAGGGCAGGCTGCCGACCTTGTCGGCGGCCATGTCGGCGCCGGTGAGGACGGCGACGACACCGGGGGCACCGGCCGCCTCGGCGCTGTCGATGCCGCGGATGCGGGCGTGCGCGTGGGGTGACCGGACGAGCACCGCGTGGGTCTGGTTCGGCCGGTTGATGTCGTCGGTGTAGGTGCCGCGCCCAGTCAGAAAGCGCGCATCCTCGCGGCGGCGCACGGGGGCACCGATGCCGTTGGGGTTCGCCATCTCGCAACTCCTCCCATGGAGACGTTTCTTCGCTTATTCGGCGGCCGCCTTGGCCTCGCTTCCGGTCCGCATGGCCTCGGCCCCGGCCAGCACCGCCTTGACGATGTTGTGGTAGCCGGTGCAGCGGCAGATGTTGCCCTCCAGCCCCTCGCGGACCTCCCGCTCGGTGGGGGCCGGGTTGGCCGTCACCAGATCCACCGCGCTCATCACCATGCCCGGCGTGCAGAAGCCGCATTGCAGCCCGTGATGCTCGCGGAAGGCGGCCTGCATCGGATGGAGCGTGCCGTCGGGGGCGGCCAGCCCCTCGATGGTGGTGACGCTGGAGCCGTCGGCCTGGACCGCGAGCAGCGTGCAGGCCTTGACCGAGCGGCCGTCCAGATGGACGACGCAGGCGCCGCACTGGCTGGTGTCGCAGCCCACATGGGTGCCGGTGAGCCCCAGGGTATCGCGCAGGAAGGTGACGAGCAGGGTGCGCTCCTCCACCTCGCGCGCGACCGTCTTGCCGTTGACGGTCATGGAAACGGTGCAGGGCATGCGGTGTCCTCCCCTTGTTGCCTTGCCGGTTGTCGTCTTGCCGAATGTAGCCTTGCCGATTGTAGCCTTGCCGACGTCGTCCTGGCTGATGCCGCCTTGGCCGATCCCTCTTGTCCGGCCGCACAAGGATAGGGTGTCGCAACCCGTTTCGGTCAAGGTGCCGTTTGGTTCCTCCCCGAAAGGAGTTGCCCCCTTCGGCGCGGAGGGCCGGCGGCGGCGGCCCGCGGCGCGGGCGCAAGCCCTTGTCGGCGGCCCGGTTTTCCGCTCCGCGGCCGGTTCCGCGGTGTTCGAACGGACTGGCGCGGCTTCGCCCGCCGGGCTAGAGTGGTGATCAATCCTGGGTGAAAACCTGGAACCAAAAGCAACCCGATGGGAGGGACCCGATGAAGCGTTTTCTAGCGGCACTCGGAATCTGCGCTTTTGCCGCCCTGCCGTCCCGGGCACAGGCCCAGGAGTTCGTCACCGTGCTGACCGGCGGCACCAGCGGCGTCTACTACCCGCTGGGGGTCGCGCTCTCCAACATCTACGGGAAGGCGCTTCCCGGGGCCAAGACCTCGGTGCAGGCGACCAAGGCGTCGGTGGAGAACCTGAACCTCCTCCAGGCCGGGCGCGGCGAGATCGCCTTCACGCTCGGCGATTCGCTGGGCCAGGCGTGGAAGGGCGACGAGGAGGCCGGCTTCAAGTCCAAGCTCGACAAGTTGCGCACCATCGCCGCCATCTACCCCAACTACATCCAGATCGTCGCCAGCAAGGAATCGGGCATCCGGACGCTGGCCGACCTCAAGGGCAAGCGCATCTCGGTCGGCGCGCCGAAGTCGGGGACGGAGCTGAACGCGCGCGCCATCTTCGGCGCCGCCGGCATCACCTACAAGGACTTCGCCAAGACCGAGTATCTGCCCTTCGCCGAGTCGGTCGACCTGATCAAGAACCGCCAGCTCGACGCCACCCTGATCTCCGCCGGGCTGGGCGTGGCCGCCATCAAGGATTTGTCGGCCTCCCAGGACATCACCGTGGTGTCGATTCCCGCCGACGTGATCGCCCGGGTGGGCGACCCCGCCTACATCGCGGAGACCGTTCCGGCCGGCACCTACAACGGCCAGGCCGAGGCGGTGCCCACCGCCGCCGTGCGCAACCTGCTGGTCACCCATTCCGGCGTGTCGGACGACGCCGCCTACGCCATGACCAAGTCGATCTTCGAGAATCTGGAGGCGCTGTCGGCCGCCCACGCCGCCGCCAAGCAGATCCGGCTCGACGCCACCGCCCTGCAATCCCCGGTCCCGCTGCATCCCGGCGCCGCCCGCTTCTACAAGGAAAAGGGCCTGATGTAGGCGGGCGCGGCAGCGGCTTCCGGCCATGACCGCCCCCTCCCACGAGGCGGATGCCAAGATCCGCCAGGCCATCGACCGCGAAAACCCGTCCACGGTGGTGGCCTTCGAAGGGGCGGCCGGGACCGTCCTCTTCGCCGTCGCCGTGGCCTTCTCGGTCTTCCAGATCTGGACGGCGGCCTTCAACCCGCTGTCCAGCATGGTCGTCCGCTCCGTCCATGTCGGCTTCCTGATGCTGATGACCTTCGTCCTGTTCGGATTCCGGCAGGACCGGGAGCGGCGCGGCGTCCCCTGGTACGACTGGCTTCTGGGGCTGACCGGCTTCGCCGTCGGGCTCTACCACTATGTGTTCGAGACCGAGCTGATCCTGCGCGCCGGCGATCCCAGCACGGCCGACCTCGTGGTCGGCGCCATTGCGGTGGCGCTGGTGTTCGAGGCGGCGCG
>JAEZHQ010000126.1 GCA_023416455.1 Pseudomonadota bacterium
TGAGCACCGTAGATGCAGTGGTGATTGCGCTCATGGCCGTCCAGATCATCATCGCCCTGTTGCGTTGATGACGAGGTAGCCTAGGCGGGGATCGGTTTCTCTGAGGGAGGGAGGCCGATCTTCCTGCTGAAAATGCAGAAGCCCGCCGGTGACAGACGGCGGGCTTCCTAGGCATTAGGACTGCTTCGCGAATGGCAGACACCCCAAAAACAACGCCTGGGAGGATTCAGCCGCTATTGCAGCCCCTACGTGCACCGTAGATGCATTCCTTATATCGGACGAATTTTGCCACCAGTCAAGCGCGCCTCGTACCACATCGCGCCATACCACTCCCGCCCTCCCCCGCTGAGATGCCGGCCTACCACCCGGAGAGGGGGTGGCTTACCCGAAGAAGTCGAACGCCCGCTCCATCCGCGTCATGACGGCGCCCCGGTCCAGTTCACCGTCTTCGGTCAGGGCAGGGGCGGCGACCTTCTTGCCAGGGCGCGCGCGGATTATCGATCACGGAAAAATGATCCGACAGCGCCTTCAGCCGCGACGTCGCGCCAAATCCCGCTTCCATGAAACCCATAGCCCAGGCCCCGAGCTCCCGATTCGCGTCGGCCCTACCGAATCAGAAACGGCACATTTCGTAAATCCAGCATCAACCCGAGTTCGGCGCCCCGCGCGCCGTGTCGCGCGCTTTGACAGGCGGGCGCGTTTGGTCCAAGGTCGCGCCGCTTTTTCCGACGCCAGCGCCAGGACATCCCATGAGCAACCCGCAGCCCGCCGTCACCTTCGAGGAAATCCGCGCGCTCGTGCGCAACCTGCCGGGGCCGGACCTGGACGCCGGCACGGCCGCGCTCCAGCGCGAGCGGCAGCTGACCAAGCCGGCCGGCGCGCTCGGCCGGCTGGAGGAGGTGGCGCAGTGGATGGCGACCTGGCAGGGCCAGCACCCGCCGGAGGTGCGCCGCCCGCGCGTCGTCGTCTTCGCCGGCAACCACGGCGTGGCGGCGCAGGGCGTCTCGGCCTATCCGGCCGCGGTGACCGCGCAGATGGTCGCCAACTTCCAGAACGGCGGCGCGGCGGTGAACCAGCTCTGCGAGGTGGCGGACGCCGACCTGCGCGTCTACGAGCTGGACCTGGACAACCCCACCGCCGACTTCACCCGGGGGCCGGCCATGGGCGAGGAGGAGTGCTGCCGCGCCATGGCCTACGGCATGATGGCGGTGGAGATGGGCGTCCAGCTGCTGGCGCTGGGCGAGATGGGCATCGGCAATTCCACCGCGGCGGCGGCGCTGTGCACCGCCCTGTTCGGCGGTGCCGCCGAGAGCTGGGTCGGCCCCGGCACCGGGGTGGACGAGGCCGGGCTGGCCCGCAAGGCCGCGGCCGTCGAGGCCGGGCTGGCGACCAACCCGCGGGCCGCCGAGGATCCCTTCGAGGCGTTGCGCTGCCTCGGCGGCTACGAGCTGGCGGCGATCGCCGGCGCGATCCTGGCGGCGCGCATGGCGCGGGTGCCGGTTCTGCTCGACGGCTACGCCTGCACGGCGGCCGCCGCGGTGCTGTTCAAGGCCGACCGCCGGGCGCTCGACCACTGCCTGGTCGCCCACCGCTCGGCGGAGCCGGGGCATTCCCGCCTGCTGGAGGCCATCGGCAAGGAGCCGCTGCTCGATCTCGGCATGCACCTGGGCGAGGGTTCGGGGGCGGCGCTGGCGATCAACATCCTGCGCTCGGCCGCGGCCTGCCACGCCGGCATGGCCACCTTCGCCGAGGCCGGTGTCAGCGACCGCGCCGGCTGAGCCGGCCGGGCGCCCGGCTGCCGCAAGCCACGCCTCAGCGCCGCGGCAGCCCGGAGACCCGCTGGATCAGGTCCTGGAGCACACCGGGCATGACCGGCTTCAGCACGAGGTGCGAGCCGATGCGGCCGACCTCCAGCGCGCGGTCCGGGCCGTTGTCCCCGGTCAGGACGATGGAGGGGACCGGCGTGTTGCAGTAGGCGCGGATCCGGCGGATCGCCTCGGTCCCGGTCTGGCTTCCCGGCAGGAAGTAGTCGGCGATGATCAGGTCCGGGCGCCGCCGGCGCTGGGCGATCATGGCCAGCGCCGCTTCGGCGTCGAAGGCGGCGATGGTCTCGAAGCCCCATTCCTCCAGCAGCATGCCCAGCGCGGTGAGGATGGTGGAGTCGTCCTCCACCATCACGGCGAGCGGCGGGCCGCCGCTGCCCGAGGCCACCAGGAGGGGCGGCGGTCGGGAGGTGGCCGTTTCCCCGGCCACCAGCGGCACGCGCACGGAGAAGACCGAGCCCCGCCCCGGCCGCGAGCGCAGCGTCAGGTCATGCCCGAGCAGCCGGGTGAGCCGCTGCACGATGGACAGGCCGAGGCCCAGCCCCTGGCTGCGGCTGTGGCGGGCGGAGGCGAGCTGGACGAACTCGTCGAAGATGGCGGCCTGGTCCTCCGGCGCGATGCCGGCCCCGCTGTCCCACACCTCGATCAGCGCGTGGTCGCCGCGCCGGCGGCAGCCCAGAACGACGCCGCCCCGGTCGGTGTATTTCAGCGCGTTGTCCAGCAGGTTGCCGAGCACGCGGCCGAGCAGGACCGGGTCGCTGCGGATCCAGGCCGGGCAGCCGACCATGCGGAACTTCAGCCCCTTGGCGGCCATGCGCGGGCCGTAATCGGCGGCGAGGCGCTGCATCAGGGTGACGGCGGGAAAGTCCGTCACCTCGGGCGACAGCGTGCCGGAATCGATCCGCGAGATGTCGAGGAGGGTGTCGATCAGCGCCTTCATCCCCTCCAGCGCCTGCTGCATGGTGGTGACCAGGGCCAGCGCCGGGTGGTCGCGCAGCCGCTCGCTGAGCGCGTGGGCGAACAGGAACAGGGTCTGCACGGGCTGGCGCAGGTCGTGGCTGGCGGCGGCGAAGAAGCGCGCCTTGGTGGTGTTGGCGGCCTGCGCCTCGTCGAGCGCGTCGCGCAGAGTCTCCTCCATCGCCCGGCGCTCGGTGATGTCCTGGACGATGGCGTTGACCGCGTAGACGGTGCCGTCGGGCTGGCGCAGCGGGTGCAGGTTCAACAGCCAGTGGCGCGTCGTGCCGGAGCCGGCGGGGCCGGGCGTGCTGACCAGGCAGTCGTCCAGCGGCGCGCCGGTCGCCAGCACCTGGCGGTATTGGGCCTCGATGGTCTCGACCGCCGGCGGCGGCGTCAGGTCGCGCAGCCGCCGCCCGATGTGGGCCTCCACCGGCAGGCCGTTGGCCGCCGCCAGGCGCGTGTTGATGCGCAGGTAGCGCAGCTGGGAATCGATGACGCACATGCCGGCGGGGGCGGTGGCGTAGAGGGTCTCCAGCAGCGCCTCGGTCCGCTTGCGCTCCACCACCTCGCGCTCCAGGGCGGCGTTGGCGGCGCGCAGCGCTTCCTCGGTGGCCTTGCGCTCGGTGATGTCGCGCAGGATGCCGAGCAGCCGGGCCGGCCGCCCGTCGGGGCCGGCCACGGTGCCGCCGGCGCATTCCAGCCAGCGCAGGGCGCCGTCGGCGCGCGTCACACGGTACTCCAGACGGATCTCCCCGCCGTGCAGCATCGCCTCCTGAGCCACCGGCATGATCACCGGACGGTCGTCGGGGTGGATGAAGCGGTCGGTGAAGGCGGCGATGTCGGGCGTGAGCGCGCCGGGTTCGAGGCCGAGCAGCCGGTACAGCGAGTCCGACCACCACAGCCGGCCGCTGGCCAGATCCCAGTCCCAGCTGCCGATGCCCGCCGCCGCCTGCGCCATGGTGAGGCGGCTTTCGCTGTCGCGCAGCGCCGCCTCGGCCTGGCGCAGGTCGGTGATGTCCAGCGTCACCCCGTCCCACACCACGCCGCCGTCGGCCGTCCGCCGCGGGGTGGCGACGCAGCGCAGCCAGCGCGTCCCGCCGTCGGCCGCCTGCCCCTCGCGTTCGAAGCAGAAGGGCGTCAGCGCCGCCGCCGCCGCCCGCAGCGCCTCGTCCATGCCCTCCATGTCGGCGGGCAGCAGGTCGAGGGGCAGCGGATCGGCCGGCGTGCCCGCCGGGGGCTTCAGCCCCCCGGCGATGCCGGCGTAGCGGGAGGCGCCGTTCGGCTGGACGACGCGGCGGTAGATCAGGCCCGGGATGTGGGCGGCGATGTCGGCGATGCGTTGCTCGGCGGCCCGCTCGGACGAGAAGACGGACAGGCGGTGCAGCAGGCGGACCAGCACCGCCGCGACCAGCCCGGCCAGCGCCAGCGCCAGCAGGCCGCCGCCGGCCAGCAGCATGCGCGTCGGGGCCAGGGCGGCGTCGGCCACCGCGGCGGGCTGGGAGAGCACCACCCGCCATCCGGTCAGGGGCGCGGTGGCATGGGCGGTCAGCACCGCCTGCCCGTTCGGCAGGGTGGCCCCGGCGACGCCGGAGGGGCTCCGCGCCGTGGCGAGGAGCGCGGGGGAGGCCGGGGCGCCCAGCCGGGGATCCGAGGGGTCCGGCGAGTCGCCGAGGGCGATGACCCGGTCCTGCTGGTCGATGATGGCGACATTGCCCTGGAATCCCTGCCAAGGCGCCTCCGGCACGCGGATGTCCTGCCCGGCGTCGCGAAGCAGGGTGTTGAAGATCCAGACGGGCATGGTCGCCGCCAGCGCGTAGCGCACGGTGCCGGCGCGGGTGACGGGAATGCGGATGGCCAGGAAGGGATGGGTGTAGCGGTCCGGCAGGACGTTCACCGTCGACACCTGGGGCTGCCCGGTCCGGAAGATCCGGGCCACCTCGGCGGGGGCGAAGAGCGGCGGCAGGTCGGCCCCGTAGGGCAGCCGGGTGTTGACGAGCTGGCGCTCGCCGTCGGACAGGACGAGCGCGTGCCAGTCGGGGCGCGCCTCGACCAGCCGCTGGGCCTCGATGTGGAAGGTCCGGAAATCCCCGGTGTCCAGCTCCTCGGCCAGGGCGAGGACCGTCAGCGCGGCGATCTCCTGGGCGACCATGCGCTCCACCGACTGGGCCAGAATCTGCGCGTTGTGGAGGAGGTGCTCCTCCAGCCCCCGCCGCGTGTCCTCCTGCTTCAGGTGGAGGATGACGGCGGCGAACAGCGCCACCGGCAGCAGCGTGGCCGCCACGAGGATGTAGAGTTGCCGCCGGCTGAGCATCGGCTTTTCCTTCGCGGGCTTATTGGCAAGCGAATGAATACTGAGATATGTGGAGGATAAGGGGAGCGGAAGGACGCCATCAATACGCAATAGCGCGTAGGTTTGTCCATTCCGCATCTGAAGATTCGGTGCCGAACCTTATAAGAACGCAAAGATACGGGCGGGGCGCTGAAAGGGATATGCCGTGGTATGAGAAGGAAAGCCGCGGCGCCTGTTTTATCTTTTCCCGCACCGCCTCACGCTTCGTTGCGGTGCGGGAAAGATCTCGGCGGCCCGGGCTGGGCTCAGAGCAGGCCGTCGGCGAAGTCGGTGATGAGGGCGGCCAGGAACAGATCGAGCATGACGAGGATGGCGGCGGTCGCGCCGGGCACGTCGAGCGCGGTGCGCAGCACGAACCACTGATAGGTCAGCATCGCCATCATCACGCCGAAGACCAGCCCTTCGGACAGAGCCGCCGGCAGGGCGCCGGTGGCGGACAGCACCACGACCGGCAGATAGACGGCCATCTGCACGACCGAGGACCAGTTGTAGGCGCACAGGAAGTCCAGGTAGCGCGACGAGCGGCCGATCATGCGGGCGACGCTGTGCATGACGACCGGGAAGGCGGTCCAGCTGACCACGTAGGCGATGGCCTGGACCGCGACGACCTGGATCAGGGGGGTGTCCTGCACCTGGTCCCACAGCCGGATGGTCAGCAGCAGTGCGTAGGCCGGCAGGATGATGACGGCGGCGTAGAAGGAGTTCCAGGCGCCTTCGGGACTGCGGTCCATGCAGTCCAGCCCGGACCGGTCGAAGCGGGCCAGGCGGTAGGCGCCGAAGACGGATGTGACGACCTCCCGGGCGGTCAGGGGCATGGGTCTCTCACCAGGGCTGGCTTCACCGCTTGGCCTCTCAGCCGATCCGCTCGAACGCGTCGCGCAGGATCGCATGATAGATGTCGGTCAACCGCGCGAGGTCGTCGAGGGCCACATGCTCGTCGACCTTGTGCATGGTCTGCCCGACCAGCCCGAACTCCACCACCGGGCAATGGTCCTTGATGAAGCGCGCATCGGAGGTGCCGCCGGTGGTCGACAGCTCGGGCCGCCGCCCGGTGACCGCCTCCACGGCGTCGGCCACCAGCGCGC
>JAEZHQ010000466.1 GCA_023416455.1 Pseudomonadota bacterium
GGCGCGCCTGGAGCCCTGGCTGACCGCGCATGGCCTGTTCGAGCGGCTGGCCGGGCTCGTCCTGCTCGGCCTCGCCGGGTTTCTGGTCTACGCCCTGCTGGCCCTGGCGCTGGGGCTGGTCCGGCGCGCCGACCTCGGCCGGCTGCGCCGGCGCAAGGCAGGTTGAGCCGGCATCCCCGGCTCAGCCGTTCTTCAGCGGGCGCGCCGGGTCGGCGCTCCATTCGGCCATCGAGCCGTCGTAGAGCCGGACCCCCTCAATTCCGGCCAGCTCGCTGAGCGCGAACCACGCCACGCTGGCGAGATGGCCGGTGTTGCAGAAGGCGATCGGCGCCTCCGCCGCCCCGGCCGCCGCGGCCAGCGCCCGGACCCGGTCGGCCGGCACGAAGCGCCGTTCGGCGGCGGAATAGAAGGCGACGTTCTCGATGTGGACGGCGCCCGGCAGGGTGCCGGCGGCGCGCGCCGCCGGGCTCTTGGAGAGGCCGGCGAACTGCTCGGCCGAGCGGGTGTCGAGGAGCGGGGCGTCGCCGTCCGCCACCGCCGCCTGCACCGCCGCCAGCGTGGCCCGCAGGGCGGGGCGGGGGGCGGCCTGGAAGGCCGCCGGCGGGCGGGTTGCCGGAGCGTCCGCCACCGGGTTGGCCGGGTCGGCGGCCCAGGCGGCGAAGCCGCCATCGAGGACCGACAGGCGGTCGTGGCCCAGCGCCTTGAAGGTCCAGTAGACGCGGGTGGCGTTGCCGACGTCGGCGGCGGTCTCGCCGGCCGCGACCAGCACCACATGGTGGCCGTTGCCGATGCCGACCCCGCCGATCAGCCGTTCCAGCGCCGCCGTCTCGGGCAGGAGGCCGGGCACCCCGTCCACCGTCGCCCGCCAGCCGGCCGTGCCATAGTCGGAATGCACCGACCCCGGGATGAATCCCCCGGCGGGCGGCGTGCGCAGGTCGAGCACCACGAGATCCGGGCGGTCGAGCGCGCCACTCAGCCAGGCGGCGTCCACCAGGGGGCGGGGCGTGTCGGTGGTCATGGGACGGACCTTCAATGTTGGACGTCGGAGAGGCAGGTTAACAACACATGAGGAAGCGGTAAAACCAAATTGTGTCTGTTCTTTGCCCGCTCCTTGTCGCACCCCGCCGGCGCCGCCGCCGTTGCCCGGAGGCCGGCGCCGGGTGTATGGTCGGCGGGTTGAATCCGGGATACCGCGCCGGTCGCGGAAGGAGCGTGCCATGACCAGCATCGATGACCTGCTCGGCAGCAGCTCGTCCGACGACGGGGGCACCGACGCCTTCGCCATCGGCGACGCCCCGGTCGAGATCAAGGTGGTGATCGGCACGTCCATGGTCCGCGTCCGCGAGCTGCTGAAGCTCGGCCGCGGCGCCGTCGTGGAGCTGGACCGCCACCTCAAGGACCCGACCGACGTCTATGTGGAAGGCGTTCTGGTGGCGCGCGGCGAGGTGACCATCGTCGAAGACAAGATCGCCGTGGCCCTGAGCGACTTCGTGAAGTCCAGCCGCGAGTGGAAGCGCTGACCCGCGGGATCTCCTGAGCGTCGGGCCGGCCGCAGGGACCGGCCCGAAACCGTCACCCCTCGGCCGGCGCGGGCATCACCACCTCCAGCGGCGTGCTCCACGGCTCGGCCTCGGCGCGCGGAACCTTCAGCCCCGCCCTCTGCCCGTCGATCGCCTCCATCAAACGTCCAATACGGTCGGCGCACCGCTTGCGCCGGTCGGCGGCGGCGCTGCCGGCACGGAGCGCGGCCCTTTGTCCGGGAACAACGTGTGGCTTGACGCCGCGCGGCTGGCAGTGCTTTCGTGAAATCCGGCCCCGGAGAAGGAAACCGATGTCCATCCTGCCGCCGCTTGGCACCCCGCGCTTCTTTTCAAACCCGCGTGCCGACCATGACCGGCCCTACGGCCCCTCCGAGCGCGCGATCCTGAGCCGGGCGGCGTTCGAGGAGGCGATGGCCGAGATCGGCGCCTGGCCGGGCTACGCGCCGACGCCGCTGCGCTCGCTCACCGGGCTGGCCCGGGCCGCCGGCATCGACCGGATCTGGTACAAGGACGAGGGCGCGCGCTTCAACCTCAACAGCTTCAAGGCGCTGGGCGGGGCCTATGCGGTGCTGCGGCTGCTGGCGCGGGAGGTCCAGGCGCGCGTCCCCGGCGTTCCGGTGACGGCCCTGGATCTGGTGGTCGGGCGCTACGGCAAGGTCACCCGCGGCATCACCGTGACCACCGCAACCGACGGCAACCACGGACGCTCGGTCGCCTGGGGCGCCCAGGTGTTCGGCTGCGGCTGCGTGATCTACGTGCCGGCGAATTGCTCGCAGGGGCGCCAGCGCGCCATCGAGGAGTATGGCGCCCGCGTCGTGCGCGTGGACGGCACCTACGACGACGCCGTGCGACGGGCGGCGGCCGACGCCGCGGCGGACGGCTGGTTCGTGGTGTCGGACACCTCCTACACCGGCTACATGGACACGCCCCGCGACGTGATGCAGGGCTACGCGGTCATGGTGGAGGAGGCGATCTCGCAGCTTCCCGCCAGCGAGCGGCCGACCCACGTCTTCATCCAGGGCGGGGTGGGGGCGCTTCCCGCCGCCGTCTGCGGCCATCTGTGGGAAAGCTGGGGGCGCCAGCGCCCGCGGCTGGTCGTGGTCGAGCCGCAGGCGGCGGACTGCCTCTTCCGGAGCGCCGTGGCCGGCCGGCCGACCAAGGCGGAGGGCGACCTGGACACCGTGATGGCCGGCCTCGCCTGCGGCGAGGTGTCGCTGCTGGCCTGGGCCATCCTGGAGCGCGGGGCGGATGATTTCCTGGCCATCCCCGACCAGGCGGCCACCGCCACCATGCGGCTTCTCGCCCATGGGCGGCATGGCGGCCGTCCCATCGTGGCGGGTGAGTCGGGTGTGGCCGGGCTGGCCGGGCTGCTCTGCGCGGCGGCCGATCCGGAGGTCCGGGCTGGCCTCGGCCTCGCCCCCGACGCCCGCGTCCTGGTCTTCGGCACCGAGGGGGCCACGGACCCGGAGGTCTACGCCCGCATCGTCGGCCGCACGCCCGAGGCGGTTCTGGCCGACTCCTGATCCCGCAGGGGCCACCCCGTTCATCCCGCCCCGCTCATCCCCCCGCCCGGTGGCCGGCCGGGCGCAGCGGGGTCTCCGACTCCTGCGGCGGATGCGGGCGGTGATCGGCGAAATCCGTGTCGATCATCCGCCCGATCAGCTCGACGACGCCGGCGGTGGCGGCGCCGCGGGTGACGAGGTCGCATTCCTCCCTGACCGCGGGCAGGGCGTTGGCCACCGCCACCGATAGGCCGCACAGCCGCAGGAAGCCGTGGTCGTTCTCGGCGTCGCCCACCGCCACCACCTGGCGGGGGTCGAGTGACAGCTCGGCCAGCGCCGCCGTCAGGCCGGCGGCCTTGCTCACGCCCGCGGGCAGGATCATCACCGCGCCCTTGTTGAAGGCGACCTCGGCGTCCAGCCCCAGCTCGCGGATGGTGTCGAGCACCGCCGCCTCGTGCGGCGTGCGGGTGGCGGCGATGACCCGCCCCACCGACAGAGGCCGGATGTCGCGGCGGCGCAGGGCCTCCACCAGCCGGGCCGGCAGCGGCGGGGTGAGCGCCGTCGTCGCGCCGCTGGCCGGACGGTGCAGGACGGCGCCGTTCTCCGCCACCACCCGGTCGAAGCGGTCGAGGCGCGGGAAGGCGCCCCGCAGATCCTCCAGCTCCCGCCCGGTGACCAGGATGATGGCCCGGCCGCCGGCGCGCAGCCGGTCAAGCGCGGCGACGCCGGCGTCCTCCACCCGCCCGTGGGCGGCCAGCGTGCCGTCGTAGTCGGTGGCGAGCGCGGCGTACCGCATGGATTCCCCTCCGTCCCGTGGAAGGTGGGCCTTCGCTTAAGACAGCCCGGCACGGCGAAGATCTCGGGCGGATGGCGCAGGGCGCCCCTTGGGGCGGGCGCACGCGGCACCCCTTGGGGCGGGGGGCACGCTGCGCCCCTTGGGGCGGGGGGCACGCTGCGCCCCTTGCGCCGTCCGGGGCGGGCGGGCCACCATGGCGGCGCGACGCACGCGCACGGACAGGAAGAACGGAACGCAAGGGAATGGACCGGACCGACGCCAACCCCCTCGTCGAGGCCACCGAGGCCCCGCCCATCGCCCAGGCATGGCAATGGGTCGAGGGGCGTGCCTTTCCGCCGGAGAAGCCGCTGATCGACCTCTGCCAGGCGGTCCCCGGCTATCCGCCGGCACCGGCGCTGGCCGCCCACCTGGCCGAGCAGGTGCAGGCGCCGGACAGCGCGCGCTACACCCCCATCGACGGGCTGCCTGCGCTGCGCGCGGCGCTGGCGGCGCGCACCGCCGCCCTCTACGGCGGCGCGCTGCGGGCGGAGGACGTGCTGGTCACCGCCGGCTGCAACCAGGCTTTCGCGGTGGCGGTGATGACGCTGGCGCGCGCCGGCGACAACGTGATCCTGCCGGCGCCCTGGTACTTCAACCACAAGATGACGCTCGACCTGCTCGGCGTCGAGGCGCGGGCGCTGCCGCTGCGCGAGGCCGACGGCCTCGTCCCCGACCCGGCCGCGGCGGAGCGGCTGATCGATTCCGGCACCCGTGCCCTGGTCCTCATCTCGCCCAACAACCCGACCGGCGCCATCGCGCCGCCCGAGGCCATCGCCGCGCTCCACGCGCTGTGCGAGCGGCGCGGCATCCGCCTGCTGCTCGACGAAACCTACCGCGATTTTCCCGACTGGGGCGGGTGGGCGCCGCACGACCTCTTCCGCCGGCCGGACTGGCGGCGGACCCTGGTCCATCTCTACAGCTTCTCCAAGGTCTACAGCCTCGCCGGCTACCGGGTCGGGGCGGTGGTGGCCGACCCCGGCCTGCTGTGGAACGCGCGCAAGGTGATGGACTGTTTGGCCATCTGCGCCCCCCATGTCGGGCAGAAGGCGGCGCTGTTCGGGCTGGAGCGGCTGGACGGCTGGGTGGCCGGAAAGCGCACCGACGTCGCCGCCCGCATCGACGCCTTCCGGAGCGCCATGGCGGCCGGCGGCACCGCCTACCGCACCGTCGGCATCGGCGCCTTCTTCGCCTATCTCCGCCATCCCTTCGCCGGCACGCCGGCCCGGGCGGTGGCGGAGCGGCTGGCGCGGGAGCACAACCTGCTGTGCCTGCCCGGCTCCATGTTCGGCCCCGGGCAGGACGCCTATCTGCGCTTCGCCTTCGCCAACCTGGACGCCGCCGCCATGCCGGAGGTGGTGCGGCGGCTGGTCGAGAGCGAGCGGGGGCAGGGCGGCGCCGTCACCGGTTGACCAGGACCAGGATCTTCTCCTCCAGCTGCTCCGGCGAGAAGGGCTTGGCGATGTAGGCGGTGACGTCGTGGGCCATGGCCTCCTCCACGGCGATCACGGTGGCGAGCGCGGTGACCATGAGGAAGGGCATCTCCGGCCGCACGCCGCGGACGAGCTTCAGGAACTCCAGCCCCGACAGGCGCGGCATCTTCCAGTCGCAGATGATGAGGTCGAAGCCGGCCGGGTTGCCCTCGAAGCGGGACAGGGCCTCGTGCCCGTCCACCGCGACGGCGATGTTGGCGATGCCGAGGTCGCGCAGGATCATCTCCACATAGCCGCGCGCCGCCGGCTCGTCGTCGGCCAGCAGGACGCGGAGCGTGCCCATGTCGCGCATGGGCAGGCCGGCGGCGGCCAGGGTGGAGAAGAAGTGGGCGAAACGTTCCGCCCGCTGCTCCGCCGCGTCCTTCCAGCGGATGAGGTAGGCGCGCAGGAAGGCGGTCGTGCGGACGTGGTGGCCGATCAGGTCGCGGGCCGCGCCCGCGCTTTTGCCCTCGGTGAAGGCGCCTTCGGCCAGCAGGGCGGCGAACTCCATCACCTCCTCCACGCCGGGGCCGCGGTCCTTGGCAAGGCGGGCGAAGACCCGGTTGGTGCGCAGGTAGGTGAACTGGATCTCGTCGAGCATCCGGACGTTGCGGTCGCGCAGCGCTTCGGGAAGCGACGAGCGCTGGATGCGCCGTTGCAGATCGGCCAGCGCCTTGATGCGGGCGCGCGGGGTGCGCGCGGTCTCGAACAGGCGCTGGGTGAAGTCGCGGGTCTCCAGGTGCCGCTGGATGGTGGCGATGATCATCTTGCGGCTGCGCTCGCCCGACACCGCCGCCTCGAAGCTCAGCAGGTCGATGATGCGGGCGTGGTGGCTCTTGCCGCCGAGCACCATCTCCAGCCGCTCGCCGGTCAGCAGCAGGGCGACGCGATGGTCGAGCAGGCGGGCGGTGCGCTCGCCGCCGATCATTCCCCCCCCGGCCTTCAGCCGGGTCGCCAGGGCCGCCGTCGCCGCCAGCTCGTCGAGCACCGCCGTCGCCGCGCGCGGATCCGCGGCCGGTCCGGACAACCGGGTTTCGTCCAGCAGGGCGCGTTGCAGGGTAATCTCCAGGCCGCGGCGGGCGCCGGTGGCCTGCCGCGCCGCGATGAAGGCGGCCAGGCGCCGGACCACCGCCGGGGCATGGGTGTGCGGGAGGAGGTCGCCGCCCTTCCACACCTGGGCGATGACCTCCAGCGTCGCGCTGAGGCCGGGCGTCCAGTTGAACAGCTCCTCGATCACCAGGCCGTTGGCCAGCATCTCGCCGACGATCTGGTCGAGGATGGCGACGCCGGCCGGCGGAAGCGCCTCGCTGTCGAGGGACAGCAGGCGGACGAGGCGCAGCTCGTGGCTGCCGCCTTCGCCGAGCCAGGCGGCGATCCAGGACTCCACGGTGTGGCGGCCGGCGAAGCCCGGCGTCCTCGCCATCGCCTGGACGACGGAGGCGGCGAAACTCCGGGCGTCGAGGGCGGGCGGCGCCCCCTTGTGGGAGCGGCGGGCGGTGAAGGCCATGACCTCCCGTTCCAGCCGCCTCAGCTCCTCCAGCCGCATGGCGGCGGTGCGGCGGCCGGGCTGGGCCTGGGATTGCGCCAGCCGCTCCAGCAGCGCCGCCCGGCGCGGCCAGTCGAGGAAGGAGCGTTGCGGTTCCTCCTTGTGCAGGAACTCGGTCGGCGTGATGCCGCGGGCCTCCAGGAACTCCGCGAAGGTCTCGGCCAGCAGGAAGCGCGCGGCCGGGCCGTAGACCTCCTCCACGGTCTGGCAGACCAGCGGGTCCGCCGTCTCCTCGCCGGAGTCGGCGCCCAGCTCGACCAGCAGAGCGTCGACGTCGTAGAAGCCGATGGGTGGGCCGTCCGAGGGCCTGGGATCCGGATCCGCCATCCCGTCACACGACCAGGGCGTGGACGGTGTCGGCCAGCTCGTCGGGGTTGATCGGCTTGCGCAGGAAGGCGACGCGCCGTCCGTCGGCGAGCAGGTCGTCCAGATTTTCCTTGTGCGGGGGGTAGCCGGAGATCAGCACGGCGGGCAGGTCGGGGTTCTCGCGGCGCAGCGCGCGGGCGACCTCGGCCCCGCCCATCTGCGGCATGACGAGGTCGGTGACCAGCAGGTCGAAGGCGCCGCCGTGGTCGGCGAAGGCGCGCAGCGCCTCCGTCCCGTCAGCGGCGCAGACGACCCGCATGCCGATGTCCTCCAGCGTCAGGCGGATGAAGTCGCGCACCTGGTCCTCGTCCTCGACGAGCAGCACCGTCGCCGCCATGGACAGCCCGTCCGCCTCCTCGTCGTCGAGGCCGGGGGCGAAGCCCGGCTCCCGGCCGGCCGGCGGGGCGCTGCCTTCGGCCGGCAGGTAGAGGGTGAAGGTGGTGCCCCGCCCCGGCTCGGTCGCCACCTCCACGGCGCCGCCGGCCCGCGTCACCATGGAATAGACCAGGGACAGGCCGAGGCCGGTGCCGGCGCCCGGCTCCTTGGTGGTGAAGAAGGGCTCGAACACGCGGTCGACCACGCCGGGATCGATGCCGGTGCCGGCGTCGCTCACCGCGATGGCGACGTGGGGGCCGGGCCGGAGTTCGGCGTGGTGGTGGAGGACGGCGGCATCGGGCTCCACCGGCGCCACCGACAGGGTGATCGGGCCGCCGTCGGGCAGGGCGTCGCGCGCGTTGATGACGAGGTTGACCAGCGACTGGTGGAGGAGCGCCGGGTCGATCACCACCACCGCATCGGCGCCGCCCTCTCCGGCCGCGACGACCAGCGGGTGGCGTTCGCCCAGGGTCGGTCCCAGGAAGCGCCGCAGATCCTCCAGCACCGCGGCGACGCGCACCGGCTTGGCGGCGGCCTGCGCCAGCCCCGGCCGGCCGAAGCTGAGGAGCTGCCCGGTGAGGCCGGAGGCGCGCTCGGTCGCCTTGACGATCTCGGTCAGGCAGCGCTCGACCCGCGGCCGGTCGTCGGGAACCCGGCGGGCCATCAGGGCGAAACCGCCGATGGCGGTCAGCATGTTGTTGAACTCGTGCGCGATTCCCCCGGCCAGCTGCCCGATCGCCTGCATCTTCTGCGCCTGGTGGATGGCGCGTTCCGCCTGCTTGCGGTCGGTGATGTCGTTGAGCACGAGGAACCACGCCGCCCGCCCCTCGATGAGGAAGGGGTGGAGGCCGACCTCGACCTCGCGCAGCCGGCCGTCGGGGGCGAGGATGCGGGCCTCGACGGAGCCGGGCGCCTCGGTCCCGACCGCATCCGCCCTCTCCGCATCCGCCCTCTCCGCATCCGCCCCGTCCGCATCCGCCCCGGTCGGGGGTGGCGGCAGCCAGTCGAACAGGCGTTGCATGCCCGTGAACTCGGTCGCCGCGACCAGCGGGATGCGGGCCATGGCCGCCGGGTCGGCGCTGCCCAGGATCGCCGCCGCCGAGCGGTTGGCGAAGCGCACCCGTTCCCCGTCCCACACCAGGATTCCGTAAGGGGCCATCTCGACGAGCTGGCGGTAGCGCGCCTCGCTGCGCGCCAGCGCCTCCTCGTGCCGCTTCAGCTCGGTGATGTCGGTGAGGATCTTGACCACGCCGCCGAAGCGGGTGGCGTGTTCGCTGATGCGGTACCAGTGCCCGTCGCCGAGCCGGTGGTCGGAGGGCTGGTCGTTGCGGGTGTGGCGGTTCAGCCGTTCGGCGATCCAGCCGGTGGGGTCGTGAACCGTGGCCCCCGCGGCGCCGTGCTCGACCGCGAAGCGCAGCAGGTCGGCGAAGCGCACGCCCGGCACCAGGCGGTCGGCCAGCAGCGGGTAGGCGGCGCGGTAGCGCTCGTTGCACAGGACCAGCCGGCCGTCCTCGTCGAAGAGGACGAAGCCCTCCGACACGCAGCCGATGGCGTCGGACAGCAGCGCGCGGATCCGGTCGGTCTCACCCGATGCCAAGGCGGCCTTCGGATCGTCGCCGGCCCAATCGCCATTCCCCGGATCGCCGCCGCCCAAATCGCCATCGCCCGTCCGGGCGGTCCAGGCGGTCCGGGCCAGCGCCCGGTCGAGCGCCGCCCGGGCGGCGCGCAGCGCGCCCTCCTTTCCGGCAAGGTCGTCAGTGGCGGTCGCGTCCAGGCGCGCGCGCAGCCGCGCCAGGGCGTCATCGAGGGTGTTCTGCTCGTCCATGAAGCGTCATTGAACCATTCCCCCCGGCGCGCCGCCAGCCCCTTGGCC
>JAEZHQ010000176.1 GCA_023416455.1 Pseudomonadota bacterium
GTGCCCGGCGCCGCGCCGGCGCGCCGCGGCCGAGCAGGCCGTGGACCAGCAGGGCCAGCACCGCCATGGCCGGCATGATCGTCGTCAGCGCCACGAAGGGATCGGCGAACAGCAGGGCCGCGACCGCCGACCCGGCCAGCCCGCCGCCGATCTGGAAAAAGCCGATCAGCGCCGAGGCCGAGCCGGCCATGCGCGGAAAGCCGGCCAGCGCGTCGCTGGTCGTCCCCGGCATGACCAGGGCGATGCCGAAGGCCCACACCGCCACCGGCCCCATGATGGTCGGCAGCGAGGGCGCCAGAAGGCGCGGCAGCAGGCCGGCCGCCAGCCCGCCGACGGCGACGCAGGCGAGCCCCCAGGGAATCAGCCGAAGCGCGTCGACCCGGCGCAGCAGCCGGCCGGTGACCACCGCCCCCAGCGTGTAGGAGCCGGTTTGCAGCAGCATGGCGAGGCCGAACCCGGTCGGCGTCAGCCCGACCGTCTCGATCATGACGAAGGGCAGCAGGGCGGCCAGCGAGTAGAGGCCGCCCAGCACCAGGCCGAGGACGACCCCCGCCCTCATGAAGCGCCGGTCGGTCAGCAGCCGGCCGTAGTTGCGCAGGACCAGGGCGGGCCGGGCCAGCGCCGGATCGCGGTTGGCGTTGGTCTCGGTCACGCCGGCCGCGAAGGCGAGCAGGACGACCAGCCCGTAGACCGTCATGACCAGGAAGATGGCGTGCCAGCCGGCGGTGCCGAGCAGCAGGCCGCCGACGGTCGGCGCCACCGCCGGGACCACCGCCAGCATCAGCCCGATCAGGTTCATGATCCGCGCGGATTCCTGCCCGGTGAACTGGTCCCGCACCATGGCGCGCGAGATCGCCACGCCGGCCGCCGCCCCCACCCCCTGCAACGCCCGCCCGACCAGAAGCCATCCGATGCTACCGGACAGGGCGGCGATGACGCTGCCGACCCCGTAGGCGACGAAGAAGCCGAGCGCCACCGGGCGCCGCCCGTAGGCGTCGGACAACGGCCCGCAGGCGAGCTGCGAGAAGGCAAAGCCGAAGAAATAGACGGTCAGGGTCAGCTTCAGCGCCGCCGGCGTGCTCTGGAACGCCTCCACCAGCATCGGCAGCGCCGGCGTGTAGAGCGCCAGACTCATCGGCCCCAGCGTGACGATCAGGGTGCCGATGACCGCCGTGCGCATTTCCGACATCACCGGCCTTTCCGGCATCGTCGGCCTCATGGCGCCCGCCCTTCCCTGTCATCGGCGATCAGCCGGGCGCGCAGCCGGTACAGCATGCTCTTCAGCAGGGCGACCTCCTCCGGCCGGAACTCCTCCAGCGCCGCCTCGCGAACGCCGCGCATCACCGCGACGGCGCGCTCCAGCAACGGCTGCGCCTGCGGCGTCAGCCGCACGATCTTGGCGCGCCGGTCCGAAGGGTCGGGCTCGCGCGTGACCAGGCCGGCGGCCTCCAGCCGGTCGAGGAAGCCGACCAGAGTCATGGGCTCGACGCCCATGCGGGCGGCCAGCGCGCTTTGCCGCGAGGCGTTGTGAAGGTTGGCGTAGACCAGCGCGCGGGCCTCCCCGGCGGTGAGGCCGAGCTGCGCGTCCTCCAGCGCCCGGTCGATGCGCAGACGCAGAAGGCGCGCGCTGTCGATCAGCACCAGACCAAGGGGGGTATCTTCAAGCATGCCTTATAATAAGGCTGCCTTACTGAATGGCGCAACAGCCGTCACGCCGGGACGGCGCCGGACATCCGCGGCGGCCCGTTCCGCGCCCCCTGCGGCCACCCGAAATTCTGTTGCCCCTGCACCACCGCTGGAAGTAGGTTTCCCAACCTTGTCGCCGCTGGGGATTATCCGTGGTCCGCGCCCCGTCCGCCGCACAGCGCCGCCCCGCGGCGAGCCTTGCTCCCGCTTCGGGGACAGGCGCCGGCCGGACGGCGCGCCGCGGTCTTCAGCCACCCCGCCCCGGCGGCTGGGCCACAGCGGAGGGTGGCGGCACCGCCGCCGGGGTGGGAAGGCGCTTCCTCGCCTCCTCGCGGTCCCTGACCAGCCGGTCGAGGTCGCTCTGGCGCTCCGCCTCGCTGCGGATGTCGGTCGGACGCGGCGGCACACCACCCAGATTCGGGTATTCGGTGTTGGCCCCGCTCAACCCCCGGACGGGCGACGGATTGTCGCTGACCGGGGACGGCTGGCCCGTGATAGATCCGAACAGGCCGGTGTCAAGCATGCGGTCGCTGCACGCGGACAGCGCCAACGCCATTCCGACGGCGGCGCCAATGCCGCCCAGCCCCCTCCCGGCCGTCCGACCACGCCCCTTGACCGTTTTCATCATGCGAACCCCATGTGCAGCCCCGCCGCCTTGCTTGAAGAACGAGGGGCGAAATAGAATCTTCATACGAGAGGTGTATGGCTTTCCGCGGACTCGACAGACCGGGACCGGGTTTTCCATGAACCGGCAAGAGGTCCGGCAGACTTTGTATAACCCTGAGCAGGTTCCTCCTGAAGCTTAAACTCGCCTAAAGAAGAAGGACCCTACCTATGGCCGAGAATCAGGCCCCCGACGTGAAGCTCCCCGATCCGGTCGAGATGTCGCGCGCGATGACCCGCATTGCGGAGCAGAGCCAGCGCTTGGTGACAGAATTCCTGTCGCGCCAGGCGGCCGACGGCGTCGGCGCCAAGAACCCGGATCCCATGGGCGTCGGCCATGCCTTCCTGGAGATGACCACGCGCATGATGGCCGACCCGGCCAAGCTGATGAAGGCGCAGATGACGCTGTGGCAGGATTACCTGACCCTGTGGCAGCGCACCACCCAGCGCTTCTTCGGCCAGGAGGCCGAGCCGGTCATCGCCCCGGCCAAGGACGACCGCCGCTTCAAGGATTCGGCCTGGGACGAGAACACGCTGTTCGACTTCATCAAGCAGTCCTATCTGCTGAGCGCCCGGTGGATGCAGTCCACGGTCAACGGGGTCGACGGGCTTGACGATCACACGGCCAAGAAGGTGGACTTCTACACCCGCCAGTTCGTCGACGCGATGGCCCCCTCCAACTTCGTCATGACGAACCCGGAGGTGCTGCGCACGACCATCGAGACGGGCGGCGAGAACCTGGTGAAGGGCCTTGAGCATCTGCTGAAGGACCTGGAGCGCGGCAAGGGCGAGCTGCGCATCTCCATGACCGACTACGACGCCTTCCAGGTCGGCAAGAACATCGCGGTCACGCCGGGCAAGGTCG
>JAEZHQ010000187.1 GCA_023416455.1 Pseudomonadota bacterium
GTTGGAGCGGGTGAAGGGAATCGAACCCTCGTCGTAAGCTTGGGAAGCTTCTGCTCTACCATTGAGCTACACCCGCGCCGCCCGCTGTTTATAGGCGACGCTCTCGCCGCTTTCAAGCGGTCTTCGCACGCCAGAGGCGGGATTCTGAAGCGAGCCGCGGGGCCGGGCCGGCGGGCCGGGGAGGGGCCTTGTCCCCTGCGTCAACGTCCGTGGCGGTGGTGTCCATGGCGGTGTCCATGACGACCCCCATGCCGGCACCCGCGCTGCTCGCGGCGGCGTCCATGGTGGCGGTGTCAAACGCGGCGGTGTCGGCCGGGAACGGGTCTGCGCGGCCGACCAGGCCGGCGGCGCCGGCCAGCGCGCCCGGGACCAGCTCCAGGCCGAGGAAGCGGTCGGGGTCGACCGGGCCGGGCATCTGCATGCCGAGCGTCCGCTCCCGGCTGAAGCCGAAGCGCGCGTAGTAGGGGGCGTCGCCGACCAGGATCACCGCCCGGTGGCCCAGCGCCGCCGCCTTGTTCAGGCTCATGCGGATCAGCTTGCTGCCGAGCCCGCTGCCCTGGAGGTGGCCGGCCACCGCGATGGGGCCGAGCAGCAGCGCCGGCACCGTGCCGCCGATGGTCACCGGCCAATAACGGATGGTGCCCTCCAGCACCTCGTTGCCCATCTCGTCGTGCTCGATGGCGACGAGGCTCAGCTCGGGGAGCGGGGTCACGCCCTCGCGCAGCCGGTAGGCGGTCTTCTTGAAGCGGTCGGGGCCGAAGGAACGGTCGAGCAGCGCTTCGATGGCGGCGGCGTGCCGCGCCTCTTCGAGGGTGATGATCATGCTGGAGGCTCCCGGCGGGGACGTAGGGACTCTAGGGGCGGATCGCGCCGCCGCCGGGGGCCGTCCGCCGGTTCAATGCCGGCAGGGGAGGCCCGAAGCGTCCGCACGCGACCCAAGGACGGCCGCACCCGCGCATGGCGGGGCGAAGCGGCGTCGTCGGAGGCGAAGGGTGCGCGGACGCGGCATGGCCGGGCTCTCGGGCCGTTTCAGGGACCTCGCCATATACCACCCCCGTCCGGGTGGTTCAAGGGACCATCAAACAGACCAGGATTGCGCCGGCCCCGTCGCGCCGGGCCTGTGTCCCGCCTGCATCGCCCGCGGCCCGCGGCGGCCTCTGCCCCCTGGACAGCCGCTTTCCCCCGCCCCTATTCTCTGGGCGGGAGAGCCGCCATGTACACGCAAGTCACCCGCGCCATCCGCATCACCGTTCAGCCGGTCTTCCTGGAAGAGCAGTCGATGCCGGCCGAAAACCGCTACGTCTGGGCCTACCACGTGCGGATCGAGAACGAGGGGCCCGAGACGGTCCAGCTGCGTCGCCGCTTCTGGCGCATCACCGACGCCCTCGGGCGCGTCCAGGAGGTGCGCGGTCCCGGCGTCGTCGGCGAGCAGCCGGTGCTGGAGCCCGGCGGAACCTTCGAATACACCAGCGGCACGCCGCTGCCCACGCCCTCCGGCATCATGGTCGGCACCTACCAGATGGAGACCAAGGGCGGCGAGACCTTCGACGTCGCCATCCCCGCCTTTTCGCTGGACAGCCCCCACCAGCCGCGCCAGCTGAACTAGCCGGGCGCCGGCCGGGACCTCTTGAAAGCGGTAGGGTCGACGCCACCTGGGTAGGGTTCGGAGTCGCCCGATCGTTCCGGACCGGATGGATTTCGTGTAAATACCCGACACCACGGCTCAGGCATCGAAAGGTTTTCCCCGTGACTCCACCCAAGACCCCGCAGGCCGACAACGTCGTCCGCGGTCCCGGCCACAGCGCCGCGCCCGGCCCCCGCCGCGCCGCGCTGGCTCCCCTGACCGCCCGTCCCTCCCGCGCCGAAGCGGAGGAGGCGGTGCGCACGCTGATCCGCTGGGCCGGTGACGACCCCGCGCGCGAGGGCTTGGCCGGCACGCCGGACCGGGTGGTCCGTTCCTACGAGGAATTCTTCGCGGGCTACGCCGTCGACCCGGTGGAGATCCTCCAGCGCACCTTCGAAGAGACCGACGGCTACGACGAGATGGTCGTGCTGCGCGACATCCGGCTGGAATCCTACTGCGAGCACCACATGGTGCCGATCATCGGCAAGGCCCATGTGGCCTACCTTCCGCGCCACCGCGTCGTCGGCATCTCCAAGCTGGCCCGGCTCGTCGAAGCCTATGCCAAGCGCTTGCAGATCCAGGAGAAGATGACCGCTCAGATCGCCAACACCATCGACGAGGTGTTGCAGCCCGAGGGGGTGGCCGTGGTGATCGAGGCGCAGCACCAGTGCATGACCACCCGCGGCGTCCACAAGACGGGGGTCACCATGGTGACCAGCCGCATGCTGGGCGCCTTCCGCAGCGACCCCTCCACCCGGCGGGAATTCCTGACCATGATCGGCAACCCGACCGCCCGCGGCGGCGAGTGATCCGGCCGGCCGGCGTCATACCGGCGGCGCATGAACACGGAGCGCCGCCGGAAAAACCCGACAGATCAATGCGATAGAATTGATCGCGAGGGTGATACGGACGGCGCCTTCAGGCGCCGGCCGGCGTCAGTCGGTGCGGATGCCGTGCTGGCGCAGCAGGCTGTACAGGGTCGGCCGGCTGATCCCCAGCAGGCGCGCGGCGGCCGACAGGTTGCCGCCCGAACGGGCCAGGGCGTCGATCAGCGCCCGGCGCTCGGTCTCGTCGCGCAGCGTCCGCAGGGTCGGCGGGGCGTCGCCGCCGTTCAGCCGGCGCCCCTCCTGCTCCAGGTCGGCACGCTGGAAGGCACGCTGCACCGCGGCCGCCAGCTCCCGCGCGTCGACCGGCTTCCCGCACACCTCGTGCGCCCCCCTCGCCACCGCCCGCACCGCCAGAAGGCGCTGGTCCTTCGGGGCCAGCGCGATGACCTTGGTCGAGGGGGCCTCGTTCAGGATCCGCGACAGGGCGTCCAGCCCGTCCGGCGGGGCGACCGACAGCGCGACGACTGGGGGGCGGTGCGCGTGCAGCGCCGCCAGCACACCCTCCGTGCCGCCGCCGGCTCCCCCCTCCGCGCCCACCACCCGGCAGTCCGGCAGGACGCCTTGCACCAGCCCTTCCAGGGCGGGATCGTCGTCGGCGATGAGCAGCGTGCGAGGGACCATGACGCTCCTGGACAGGCGGATTCGGCGTGGCGGCAAGGATTGCGGCGGGCGGCTGTTCTGTCCAAGGCGCGTTGGCATGAAACCGTCCGCAATTTCGGTGGAT
>JAEZHQ010000306.1 GCA_023416455.1 Pseudomonadota bacterium
GGGCCTGCCCGCCTGGGCGCTGCTTCCGGCGGCGCTCGCCGGGGGCGCGCTGGCCGGCAGCGCCACGCTGCTCGGGCCGGCGGTCCTCAAGGTGCGCTTCGGCGTCGACGAGGTGGTGACCACGCTGCTGCTCAACTTCGTCGTCCTGCTGTTCGTGTCGATGCTTCTGGAGGGCGTCCTCAAGGACCCCATGGGCATGGGCTGGCCGCAGTCGGCCCCGGTCGAGCCGGCGGCGGAGCTGCCCAAGCTGGTGGAGCGCACGCGCCTGCATCTGGGGCTTCTGCTGGCGCTCGGGCTGGCGGCGCTCCTGTGGCTGGTCGACGCCCGCACGGTCTGGGGCTACGAGAGCCGCGCCGTCGGCGCCAACCCGCGGGCCGCCGCCTTCGCCGGCATCCCGGTGACGCGGGTGATGCTGCGCACCGCGCTGATCTCCGGCGGGCTGGCCGGTCTGGCCGGGGCGGTGGAGGTGTGCGGGCTGAAGGGCTACCTGACGCTCGACCTGTCGCCGGGCTTCGGCTACAGCGGCATCGTGGTCGCCATGCTGGCCCAGCTCCACCCGCTGGGGGTGGTCGGCGGGGCGCTGTTCATCGCCGGCATCTTCGTCGGTGCCGACGCCATGAGCCGGGCCACCGCCGTCCCCAACTACATCGCCGACGTGCTCGTCGCCACCAGCCTGCTGTGCATGCTGGTCGCCGGGCTGTTCACGCGCTACCGGCTGGGGCGGGGCTGAGCCATGGCGGAAATCCTCGACATCCTGGTCTCCGCCGCCTTCTGGACCGCGGTGCTGCGCATCGCCACCCCCTATGTGCTGGGCACGCTGGGGGAGCTTCTGTGCGAGCGGGCGGGTGTGCTCAACCTCGGCATCGAAGGCATCATGACGCTGGGCGCCATGGCCGGCTGGATGGCCGTGCACCAGGGAGCCGACCTGTGGACCGGCGTGCTGGTGGCGGCCGGCTGCGGCGCGCTGCTGGGCCTGCTGCACGCCGTGCTGACGGTGCCGCTCGGCCTGTCGCAGCACGTCTCGGGGATCGGCGTCACGCTGCTCGGCACCAGCCTGTCCTACTACGTCTACCGGCTGGCCCTGCCGCAGGCTTCCAGCCCGCCCAGCATCGAGCCCTTCCAACCGCTGGACCTGCCCGGGCCGCTGGCCCAGACGCCCTTGACCTGGCTGGCGCTGGCGCTGGTCCTGCTGGTCGCCTGGGTGCTCTACCGCACGCCGGTCGGACTGGCGGTGCGCATGGTGGGCGAGAACCCGGCGGCGGCCGAGGCCCAGGGGCTGAGCGTCACCGCCCTGCGCATCGGCGCCGTGATGGCGGGCAGCGCGCTGATGGGGCTGGCCGGCGCCTTTCTCACGCTGTCGGCCTTCAACGCCTTCTTCTTCAACATGGTCAACGGGCGCGGCTGGATCTGCATCGCGCTCGTCGTCTTCGCCTCCTGGCGGCCAGGCAAGGCGCTTCTCGGCGCCCTGCTGTTCGCCGCCTTCGACGCCTTCCAGCTCCGCCTGCAACAGGTTGCCGGGGGCGCCCTGCCCTATCAGGTCTTCCTGATGCTGCCCTACCTGCTCAGCATCCTGGCGCTGGTCCTGATGGCGCGCCGCGCCGCCTACCCGCGGGCGCTGATGATCCCCTACCGCAAGGGAGAACGCTGATGTTCGATCTGATCCTGCGCCGCGCCACGCTGCCCGACGGGCGCGGCGGCCTCGACATCGGCATCCGCGGCGGCCGCATCGCCGCGGTGGAGCCGGCCCTGGCCGCCACCGCCGGCGAGGAGATCGACGCCGCCGGCCGGCTGGTGACGCCGCCCTTCGTGGACGCCCATTTCCACATGGACTCCACGCTCAGCTACGGCCTGCCGCGGGTCAACCGCTCCGGCACGCTGCTGGAGGGCATCGCGCTGTGGGGGGAGCTGAAGCCCCAGCTCACCCAGGACGCCATCGTCGAACGCGCGCTCGCCTACTGCGACTGGGCGGTGGCGCGCGGCCTGCTGGCCATCCGCAGCCACGTCGACGTCTGCGACCCGCGCCTGCTGGCGGTGGAGGCGCTGCTCGACGTCAAGCGGCGGGTCGCGCCCTACCTCGACCTCCAGCTCGTCGCCTTCCCGCAGGACGGGGTGCTGCGCTCGCCGGGGGCGGCGGAGCTGCTGACCCGCGCGCTGGACATGGGGGTCGAGGTGGTCGGCGGCATCCCGCATTTCGAGCGCACCATGGCCGACGGCGCCGCCTCGGTGCGGCTGCTCTGCGAGATCGCGGCGGAGCGCGGGCTGCTGGTGGACATGCATTGCGACGAGAGCGACGACCCGCTGTCCCGCCATGTGGAGACGCTGGCCTACGAGACCAACCGCCTCGGCCTGCACGGGCGGGTGACCGGCTCCCACCTCACCTCCATGCATTCCATGGACAACTACTACGTCTCCAAGCTGATCGCGCTGATGGCGGAGGCGCGCCTGGGGGTGGTCGCCAACCCGCTCATCAACATCACGCTGCAAGGCCGCCACGACGGCTATCCCAAGCGCCGCGGCATGACCCGCGTGCCCGAGCTGATGGCCGCCGGCCTGACCGTGGCCTTCGGCCATGACTGCGTGATGGATCCCTGGTACCCGCTGGGCTCCGCCGACCTTCTGGAGGCCGCCCACATGGGCCTGCATGTGGGGCAGATGACCGGCCACGACGCCATGCGGGCCTGCTTCGACGCGGTGACCGTCAACCCGGCCCGCCTGCTGCACCTGGAGGGCTACGGGCTGGAGCCCGGCTGCCACGCCGACCTCGTGCTGTTGCAGGCGGCCGACCCGGTGGAGGCGCTGCGCCTGCGCGCCACCCGGCTGGCGGTGATCCGGCGCGGCCGGGTGATCAGCCGCACCGCCCCGGTGCGGGCGGAGCTGTCCCTGCCCGGCCGCCCCGCCAGCGTGGACTTCACGGTCCGGCGGGGCTGACGGCGGCCTACAGGCCGCCGTCGCCGGCCAGCGCCACGCAGATGCGGTCCTTGCCCTGGAGGCTGCCGCAGCCGCCGCTGTCCTGGGACACGAAGCGGAGCACCACCCGTTCGCCCTTGCCGACGGCGTTGCGCGGCAGGACCGCCTCGGCCACCTGGGTCTCCACCGTCCGCACCGGGGTCGCCGGCGCCTTGGCGACGGGCTTGGCCGCAGCGGCAGGGCGGCCATGGTCGGCGGCGGCGGCGAATTCCACGGGCACCGCCGCGGGAGCGGCGGCGGGCGGCGGGGACGCCTCCGGGC
>JAEZHQ010000014.1 GCA_023416455.1 Pseudomonadota bacterium
AGGTGCGCCGACACGACGAACGGCAGCGGCCCGCCCCCGGCGAGCCGCCGATTCGTCTTGGCCTGACGGCGAGCCGCAAGGTCGGAAACGCGGTGGTGCGCAATCGCGCCCGCCGCCGTTTGCGCGAGGCGGCCCGCCAGCTTCTGCCCGCCCACGCCGCCCCCGGCCACGACTTCGTGCTGGTGGCGCGCGCCGGCACGGCCGAACGGCCGTGGACGGAGCTGCTGGGCGACCTTACCGCGGCGCTGAGACGCCTCGGCCTGTGGCGCGACGCGCCGAAGCCGGCCGGGCCTATGGATGGGGAGACCGGAGCATGAGCCCACTCGCCCACCTCCTGCGCGCCCTGGTCGTCGGCTACCAGTGGACGCTGTCGCCCTTCATCGGGTGGCATTGCCGATATCAGCCAAGCTGTTCCAACTACGCGCTTGAGGCGCTATCTAAGCACGGGGCGATCCGGGGCAGCTGGCTGACCGTCCGGAGGCTCTTGCGTTGCCATCCCTGGGGCGGTTGGGGGTATGATCCCGTGCCCGAACCGGGGGCGGCCGTCCGCCGTGCGCAGCGTTGCGCACACGGAACGGCCGGGGCAGCGCATCATCCCCATCCCTGAGGCCGGCGCTGCGCCGCCTTTTTCGAGCTAGGCCCCACGGCAACCGGGACGCCATGACCGACCAACGCAACCTCATCCTCGCGATCGCGCTGTCGATCGCCATTCTCCTGGGCTTCCAGTACTTCTACGAAGGCCCCCGGGTGGAGCAGCAACGCCAGGCGGCCCGGCAGGCCACCCAGACGGAGCAGCCGGTGGCCGGCCCCGCCCCGACGATTCCGGGCTCCGCCGCGCCGGAGGCGGCCAAGGACCGTGCCGCGCTGGTGGCCGACCAGCTGGCCGACGGCACCCGCATCAAGATCGACACGCCCGCCCTGCACGGTTCGGTCAATCTGCTGGGCGGCCGGATCGACGACCTGACGCTCGCCGACTATCACGTCAGCCCCACCCCCGGAAGCCCGGAGATCGCGCTCCTGGCCCCGGGCGGCACGCCCGAAGCCTACTACGCGGAGTTCGGCTGGGTTCCGGAGGACCGCAACCAGCCGGTGCCCGGCCCCGACACCCGCTGGTCCGCCAACGGCACGGTGCTGACGCCCGACAAGCCGCTGACCCTGACCTGGAACAACGGCAAGGGGCTGGTGTTCGAGCGCACGCTGGCCGTGGACAAGGACTTCATGTTCACGGTCACGCAGAAGGTCCACAACACCGGCAGCGAGCCGGTGCGCCTGCTGCCCTACAGCCTGATCAGCCGCACCGGCACGCCCCACACGTCGGGCTACTACATCCTGCATGAGGGGCCGCTCGGCGTCTTCGACGGCAAGCTGACCGAGGAGCATTACGACGACGTCCGCAAGGCCGGCACCATCACCAAGGACAGCACCGGCGGCTGGATCGGCATCACCGACAAATACTGGCTGGTCTCGCTGATCCCCGACCAGAAGGAGAAGGTCACCGCCCGCTTCCTCCACACCACCCCCGGCAACGTCGACCGCTACCAGGTCGACACCCTGGGCAACGCCGTGGAGGTGGCGCCGGGCGCCACCGCCGAGCACACCACCCGGCTGTTCGCCGGTGCCAAGCAGGTGCGCCTGCTCGACGCCTATTCCGACCGGCTCGGCATCGCCAACTTCGACCTGGCGATCGACTTCGGCTGGTTCTACTTCCTGACCAAGCCGTTCTTCTACGCGCTCGACATGCTGGGGCGGCTGTTCGGCAACTTCGGCATCGCCATCCTGGTCTTCACCGTGGCCGTGAAGGCGGTCTTCTTCCCGCTGGCCAACAAGTCGTACCACGCGATGGCCAAGATGAAGAAGCTCCAGCCGCAGATGGTCGCCCTGCGCGAGCGCTTCGGCGACGACAAGATGCGCATGAACCAGGAGCTGATGGCCCTCTACAAGCGCGAGAAGGTCTCGCCGGTGTCGGGCTGCCTGCCGATCCTGATCCAGATCCCGGTGTTCTTCGCGCTCTACAAGGTGCTGTTCGTGACCATCGAGATGCGGCACGCGCCCTTCTTCGGCTGGATCCACGACCTGTCGGCGCCCGATCCGACCACCATCTTCAACCTGTTCGGCCTGTTCCCCTGGGAGCCGCCGGCGCTGCTGATGCTGGGCGCCTGGCCCATCATCATGGGCATCACCATGTACCTCCAGCAGAAGCTGAACCCGGCCCCGCCCGACCCGGTGCAGCAGAAGGTGTTCCAGTTCCTGCCCATCATCTTCACCTTCATGCTGGCCAGCTTCCCCGCCGGCCTGGTGATCTACTGGGCCTGGAACAACCTGCTCTCGGTGGCCCAGCAGTGGATCATCATGCGCCAGGAAGGGGTCAAGGTGACCTGACCCCCGCCCCCGCAGCCTGACCACCCGTGACCGCCGGCGGACGCCCCTCTTGACGGGGATCCGCCGGCGGTTATGTTTTGGGCCGGCGGCGACCCGGCGGCCCTCCCGCGCAACCGAAAGCTCTGCCCCATGACGTCCCCGAACCCCGACAGCCTGATCTCCGGATTCGACGAGGAGGCCCTGGAGGCCGGGCGGCTGCTGTTCGCCAAGGAATGCGACTTCGTGTGGGGCGCCCAGACGCTCGCCCAGCTGCCCGAGGCCACCCTGCCGGAGATCGCCTTCGCCGGCCGCTCGAACGTCGGCAAGTCGAGCCTCGTCAACGCGCTGACCGGGCGCAAGACGCTGGCCCGCACCTCCAACACGCCGGGGCGCACGCAGCAGCTCAACTTCTTCGACCTGGGCGGCCGGCTGACGCTGGTGGACATGCCGGGCTACGGCTACGCCAAGGAGTCGAAGGAGAAGGTCGAGGCCTGGAACGACATGGTCCGGCGCTACCTGAAGGGCCGGGTCACGCTGCGCCGCGCGCTGGTCCTGATCGATTCCCGCCACGGGCTGAAGCCCAACGACGAGGAGATCATGGCCATGCTCGACCAGGCCGCGGTGCCCTACGTCGTGGTGCTGACCAAGACCGACAAGATCAAGGCCGGGGCGCTGGAAGAGGTGCTGAGGCGCACCGCGCTGGGTCTGAAGAAGCACCCGGCCGCCTTCCCGGAGGTGCACGCCACCAGCGCCGAGAAGGGGCTGGGCATCGCCGAGCTGCGCGCCGGTCTGGCCGCCCTGGCCGCCCCGCCGGCCCCGCGGTAAGCCGTCCATGCCCCTGGGGGCGACTCCGGCGCTGCTGTTCCTGATCCAGGCCATCCTGCTCATCGCCGGGCCGTTCCTGCTGTGGCGGCTGACCGGACTGCGGCGCGTGGCCCCCATGGTGGTGGTCCAGATCCTGTTCGGGATCGCGCTCGGCCCGTCGGTGCTGGGCCATGCCGCGCCGGACCTGTGGGCGGCGCTGTTCGGCAAGGCGGCGCTGGCGCCGCTGTCGGGGCTCGCCCTGCTGGCGGTGCTGTTCTTCGCCTTCCTGACCGGGCTGCATCTGGACCTGGCCGAGTTCCGCGGGCGCGGGCGCGCCTTCGTCGGCATCAGCCTGTCGAGCATGGCGGTGCCGACGCTGATGGGCGGGGCGCTCGGCCTGTGGATCGCCGGCGCCTTCCCGGCGATGGCCGGGCCGAGGGCCGATCCCTGGCTGTTCGCCGCCGGCTTCGGGATCTGCATCGGCGTCACAGCCCTGCCCGTGCTGGGCGCCATCCTGCGCGAGATGGGCCTGCTGGAGGAACGGGTGGGGCGGCTGGCGCTGGGCTGCGCGGCGGTCAACGACGCGCTCCTGTGGCTCCTCATCACCGGCGTCCTGGCCTGGGCCGCCGGCGGCGGCGGCGGGCTGGCCGGCATCGCCCAGGTCGCCGTCCTGGGCTTCGCCTACATCGGCGTCACCGAGCGGTTCGCACGGCCGGCCCTGACCCGGCTGATGGCGCGCGTCGCCCCCGACGGGACCATCGGGGACAGCGCCGTGGTGGTCACCTGCGCCGCCCTGCTCGGCTCGGCCGCGGTGACCGAACTGATCGGGCTGCACTGCATCCTGGGCGCCTTCGTGGCCGGCACCGTCATGCCGCGGCGGCTGGCGGCGGCGATCCTCGACCGGCTGGAGCATTTCGCGACGCTGGTCCTGCTGCCCTTCTTCTTCACCCTGACCGGGCTGAAGGTCGACCTCGACCTGGCGGGCACCGCCCAGTGGTGGGTGTTCGCCCTGGCCACCGCGGCGACGCTGGCGGGGAAGATGCTGGGGGCCGCCCTGCCCGCCCGCCTGGCCGGCGAAAGCCCGGCCGACGCCTGGCGGCTGGGCACGCTGATGCCCTGCAAGGGCCTGATGGAGGTCATCGTCCTGACCATCCTGCTGGAGGCCGGCATCCTGTCGCCCGCCTGCTTCTCGGCCATGGTGCTGATGGCGGTGGCGGTCACCGCGGCGACCCAGCCGATGACCCTGCTGGCCGGGCGGCTCGCCGCCGCCGGCCCGGAAAAAGCCCCCTAGGCACCCCCGGCACTTTCCGTTAAAGAATCGGCCCATCCGCCCGGACGGTTCGGCCTCCGCCCGCCCGGATTCCGTCCACCCCGACCAACGGCTCTCCCGTGCAGAACACGACCCGCGACGAGTGGCTTGCCAAGGCCCGCACCCTGTCCGAAGCCCTGCCCTACATGCGCCGCTACGCGGGGCGCACCTTCGTGATCAAGTACGGCGGCCACGCCATGGGCGACGCCGGCCTTGCGGAGCTGTTCGCCCGCGACATCGTCCTGCTCAAGCAGGTCGGCATCAACCCGGTGGTCGTGCACGGCGGCGGCCCGCAGATCGGGCAGATGCTCGAACGGCTGAAGATCAAGTCGAGCTTCATCGACGGGCTGCGCGTCACCGACCAGGAGACGGTCGAGGTGGTCGAGATGGTGCTGGCCGGCTCCATCAACAAGCAGATCGTCGCCGCCATCAACAACGCGGGCGGGCGGGCGGTCGGCCTGTCGGGCAAGGACGGCAGTCTGATCACCGCGCGCAAGCTGCGCCGCACCCAGCGCGATCCGGACAGCAACATCGAGAAGGTCCTGGACCTGGGCTTCGTCGGCGAGCCCTACCAGGTCAACCCGCAGATCCTCGACTCGCTCGCCCAGTCGGACATCATCCCGGTCATCGCCCCGATCGGCTTCGACCGCCAGGGCGACACCTACAACATCAACGCCGACACCGCCGCCGGCGCCATCGCCTCGGCGCTGGGAGCCACCCGCTTCTTCCTGCTGACCGACGTCGCCGGCGTCCTCGACAAGGAGAAGCGGCTGATCCCCAAAATGACGCTGGAGCAGGCGCGCGCCGCGGTCGCCGACGGCACCGCGTCCGGCGGCATGATCCCCAAGATCGAGACCTGCGTCGATGCCGTCGAGCAGGGCGTCGACGCCGCCGTCATCCTGGACGGCCGGGTGCCGCACGCGCTGCTGCTGGAGATCTTCACCGAGGGCGGTGCCGGCACGCTGATCGGCCGCGACTGATCGGCCGCGATTGGCCCACCGGAGGCTGGCATGTCCGACGTCCGCAAGGAGCTGCTGCGCCAGATGCGGGCCATCCGCGAGCGGATGGACCCCAAGCTGCTGGAGCGTGCCAAGCTGTCCGTCTTCGGCAAGGTCCCCTATGACCGCGACGCCGCCCGCGAGGCGGTCGGCCGCTTCCTGGAGGCCAAGGACGACGGCGGCGCCTTCCGCCGCCGCCTGGAGGCCGAGCTGGGCCGGGAGGGCGTCCCGCTCGACCCCCTGCCCGGCCGCGAGCGGCCGGACACGCCGGCGGCGGAGCATCCCCTGAAGCCGCGCCGCATCGGCCGCATCACCTGACCGCCGCAAACGAGGCACGCCCGCCATGCTGCACGTCTTCACCAGCGGGGGCGGCGGGCTGCACCGGGCCAGGGAGGCCGAGGCGGACGGCGGGCCGCTGCCGGCCGAATCCGTCTGGCTCGACCTCGTCGACCCGACCCCCGGGGAGCTGGCCCGCGCCGAGGCGCTCCTGGGCACCCCCCTGCCGACCCGCGAGCAGATGGCCGAGATCGAGGAGTCGAGCCGGCTGCGCCTCACCCCGGAAGCCATCCGCCTGACGGTCATGGTGCTGGTCTGGGCCGACACCGACCAGCCGCGCATCACCCCGGTCAGCTTCGTCCTCGCCGGCCGGCGGCTGGCCACCATCCACCACATCGACCCGCAGCCCTTCCTCGCCTTCCGCCGCCGGGTGGTGCGGCACGGCTTCGCCGGGACCACCGGCGACGCCGTGCTGGCGGCGCTCGTCGAGGGCATCGTGGAGCGCACGGCCGCCGTGCTGCGCCGCGTCGGGCTGGAGCTGGACCGGCTGGGCGGCCGCGCCTTCCGCGGCCGTTCCCTGCCCGTCCGCGGCGAGGGCCGCGACGACAGCCGCACGCTGAAGCGCATCGGCCAGGCCGGCCACCGGGTCGGCAAGGCGCGGCTCAGCCTCGCCGGACTCGCCCGCATCCTCACCGTCCTGGCCCGCGGCGAGGGCTCGGCCGCCGCCAAGACGACCCGGCGCTGGGCGCGGGCGGCCTTGCAGGACGTCACCGGGCTCGACCAGTACGCCCGCTTCCTCTCGGGAAAGGCCGCCCTCCTTCTCGACACCACCCTGGGCCGGATCAACGTGGAGCAGACCGAGATCGTGAAGATCGTCTCGATCCTCACGGTCGCGCTGTTCCCGCCCACGCTGGTCGCCAGCGTCTTCGGCATGAACTTCGGCGGAATGCCGGGGACCGGCTGGCCCGGGGGCTATCCGGCGGCGCTCCTGCTGATGGCCCTGGCCGCCCTGCTGCCGATCCTCTGGGTCAAGGCCCGGCGCTGGCTGTGACGCCCGAACCAGGGAAACCGCGTCCCGGAGGCCGGCATCGGCCGCGCGCCGCTCAGCCGAGCGTCAGGAGAACGCCCCAGCCCAGCACCACCAGATTGACGGTGAGGGTCATCGCCATGCCGGGTGCGCGCAGGTAGGGATGAACGAGGTAGCCGGCCCAGAACAGCAGCCGGCCGAGCACGAACAGGGCCGCCGCCAGCGCCGGAACGCCCAGGCTGGGCAGGGGAAGCTGCGCCACCAGCGCGGCCAGCCCCGGCAGGAAGATCAGGGTCTGCTCGACGGTGTTGGACAGCACGCGCTGGCTGACCCGGTAGGGGCGCGACTCGGGGTCGTCGATGGGGTTGAAGGCCAGCGAGCGGGCGCGGGCGAGCAGGACGCCCGCGACCATGGCGGCCAGCACCAGCGCCGGCCACAGCGCCAGCCGCGCCCACAGCGCCAGCCGCGCGCCGGGATCGGCGATGCCGGCCGGCGGTGCGGCGAGGGGAGCCAGAAGCCACAGGGCGGCCAGCGTTACGGCCACCGAGGACAGGTTGGCGGCGCCGGCAAGGAGCAGAAGGCGGGTCGTCCCGGCGGCCATGGCTCTCCTTCGGCGGTGGTCAGCCGAGCCCCTTCTGGCCCATCTCCAGGAACTTCTCGCGGCGCCCGGCGCGCAGCGTCGCCCCGTCGAGGCCGTCCAGCTCGCCCAGCGACTCCTCGATGGCGTCGCCCAGCGCCTTGACGGTCTCCGCCGGATCGCGGTGGGCGCCGCCGATGGGCTCGCTCACCACCCGGTCGATGACGCCCAGCTCCTTGAGATCCTGGCTGATGAGGCGGAGCGCCACGGCCGCCTCCCCCGCCATGTCGGGGTTGCGCCACAGGATCGAGGCGCAGCCCTCCGGCGAGATGACGGAGTAGATGGCGTGCTCCAGCATCAGGACGCGGTCGGCGGTGGCGATGGCGATGGCGCCGCCCGAGCCGCCCTCGCCGATCACCGCGGCCACCATGGGCACGGTCAGGCGCAGGCAGCGCTCGATGCTCTTGGCGATGGCCTCGGCCTGGCCGCGCTCCTCGGCCTGGACGCCGGGGAAGGCGCCCGCGGTGTCGACCAGCGAGACCACCGGCAGGCGGAAGCGGTCGGCGAAGTCCATCAGGCGCTGCGCCTTGCGGTAGCCTTCGGGCTTGGCCATGCCGAAATTGTGGCGGACGCGCGACTCGGTGTCGTGGCCCTTCTCCTGCCCGATGACCACGACCGAGCGGCCGCGGAAGCGGCCCACCCCGCCGATGACCGCGCGGTCCTCGGCGAAGAAGCGGTCGCCGGCCAGCGGCGTGAAGTCCTCGACCAGCCCGTTCACGAAGTCCAGGCAGTGCGGCCGGTTGGGATGGCGCGCCACCTGCACCTTCTGGGCGGGGGTGAGCTTGGCGTAGGTCTGCCGCAGGAGCTTGTCGACCTTGGCCTGCAATTTCGTCACCTCGTCGGCGATGTTGATGTCGCCGGCGTTGGTCAGGTGCCGCAATTCCTCGATCTTGCCTTCAAGCTCGGCGATCGGCTTTTCGAATTCCAGAAAGGTTTGCATGCCGGTTTGGATCACGGGCCGGAAATAGGGACGCGCACGTCACGGACCGGCTTTGGTAGCACGGCGCGGTGCGGCGATGCCACCGGTTATCGAGCGGGGCGGCCCCACCCCGTGGCGGCCGCCCTTTGCGCCCTCGCGAAGGAGGTCTCCCCGCTCCCCGCCGTCACGCCCCCTGCGCCAGGATGCGGTCGTAGGCGGGCAACGTCAGGAACTCCACGAAGTCCCGGCGCGCGACGAGGTCGCGGAACAGCGCCGCCGCCTCGTCCCACGCGGCGGCGCCGGCGGGGGCGGGGCGGGCCTTCCAGGCGGCCAGCTCCTCGGCGATGATCCGGTCGACCAGCTCCAGGGTCACCGCGCGCCCGTCGTCGAGGGCGGCGCCGTGGCGCAGCCACTGCCAGACCTGGCTGCGGCTGATCTCGGCGGTCGCCGCGTCCTCCATCAGGTTGAACAGCGGCACGCAGCCGGCCCCGCCCAGCCACGCCGCGATGTAGCCGATGCCGACCGCCACGTTCTGCCGCAGGCCCGCCTCGGTCCGCGGCCCCTGGGGGACGGCCAGCAGGTCGGCGGCGGCGGCGGCCACCTCCCCGCGCTTGCGGTCGATCTGGTTGGGGTTCGGCATGTAGGCGTCGAACACCTCCCGCGCCACCGGGACGAGGCCGGGGTGGGCCACCCAGGTGCCGTCATGGCCGTCGGCGGCCTCGCGCTCCTTGTCGGCGCGGACGCGGGAGAAGGCCGCCTCGTTGGCGGCCTGGTCGTCCTTGACCGGGATATAGGCGGCCATGCCGCCGATCGCCGGCGCGCCGCGCCGGTGGGCGGTGCGGATCGCCAGCAGGCTGTAGGACCGCAGGAAGGGGACGTCCATGGTGATGCCCGCGCGGTCCGGCAGCACGGCCGCCGGGTCGTTGCGGAACTTCTTGATGACGCTGAAGATGTAGTCCCAGCGCCCGCAGTTCAGCCCGGCGGAATGGTCGCGCAGCTCGTAGAGGATCTCGTCCATCTCGAAGGCGGCCAGGATGGTCTCCACCAGCACCGTCGCCTTGATCGAGCCGTGCGGGATCGACAGGTAGTCCTCGGCCAGCGTGAACACCTCGTTCCACAGCCGCGCCTCGAAATGGCTTTCCAGCTTCGGCAGGTAGAAGTAGGGGCCGGAGCCGCGCTCCAGCAGCGCCCGGGCGTTGTGGAAGGCGTGGAGGGCGAAGTCGAACAGCGCGCCGGACACCGGCTCCCCGTCCATGCGGACGTGCCGCTCCTCCAGGTGCCAGCCGCGCGGGCGCACCATGAGGACGGCCGTGCGGTCGTTCAGCCGGTACTTGCGGCCCGTCGCCGGGTCGTCGAAGGCGATGGTGCGGCGCACGGCGTCGCGGAGGTTGATCTGCCCGTCGAGCTGGTTGGCCCAGGACGGGCAGGTCGCGTCCTCGAAGTCGGCCATGAAGACGCTGGCCCCGGAATTCAGCGCGTTGATGACCATCTTGCGGTCCACCGGCCCGGTGATCTCCACCCGGCGGTCGAGCAGGTCGTGGGGCAGCGGGGCGATCGTCCAGTCGGCCTCGCGGATCGCCCGCGTCTCGGGCAGGAAGTCGGGCTTCTCCCCGGCGTCGAGCAGGGCCTGGCGCTTGGTGCGGACGTCGAGCAGGCGCAGGCGCTCCGCTCCGAAGCGGCCCTCCAGCTCGGCCAGGAAGGCCAGCGCCTCCGGGGTCAGAATCTCTTCGTAGCCCGGCTTGATCGGACCCAGGATCTCAAGCCCGGCGATGGTCGTGGCCATGCGGTTCCCCCTGTCTTGCGCGTTCGGTCGGCGCAACCCCAATTGGAATAGGGCTATAACACAGGGGGACCGGCGCGCCAAAGCCGCATCGGCCGGCCCCGTCGCCGCACCCCCGCCCGCCCGGGGCCGCCCGGGGCCGCCGGAATCAGGGGGTGCGGGCGGTCTTGCGGCGGGCCAGCGGGTGGTGCTCGTGGACGACCTTCTTCAGCCGCTCGGTCACCACATGGGTGTAGATCTGGGTGGTGGCGATGTCGGCGTGGCCCAGCATCTTCTGGACCGAGCGCAGGTCGGCCCCGTGGTCGAGCAGATGCGTGGCGAAGGCGTGGCGCAGCACATGGGGGCTGACCCGTTCCGGGTCGATGCCCGATTCGACGGCCAGCGCCTTCAGGAGCTGGGCGAAACGCTGGCGGGTCAGGTGGCCGTCGGCGGAGCTGCGCGACGGGAACAGGAAGGGCACCGGCGCCCCCTCGCGCCCGGCCAGGATGAAATGGCCGCGCCAGGGCAGATAGGCGGCCAGCCCCGCCGTCGCCGGCTCGGACAGCGGCACCATGCGCTCCTTGCCGCCCTTGCCGCGCACGATCAGGCCGCGCCCGTCGCGCAGGATGGCGCTCATCGGCAGGCCGACCAGCTCCGACACGCGCAGGCCGGTGGCGTAGAGCACCTCCAGCAGGGCGACCAGCCGCAGGCCCTCCGGGCCGCCGCGCGTCTGGGCCGTGCCGATCATCCGGGTGACCTCCGCCTCGGTCAGGATCTTGGGCAGCGGCCGGCCCTGCCGGGGGCTGTCCAGGGCCGAGGCCGGGTCGTCGGCCCGGCGGTTCTCCGACACCAGGAAGCGGTAGAACTGGCGCATCGCCGACAGCCGCCGCGCCACGGTGCGCGGGGCCGGCGGCGCCTGGCCCTCGCCGCGGCCCTGGAACTCCAGGTAGGCGCGCAGGTCCTCGGTGCCCGCCCGTTCCAGCGCCAGGCCGCGCTGGGCCAGCCAGAGGCCGAGGTCGGCGAGGTCGCGCTCGTAGGCCATGCGGGTGTTGAGCGCCGCCCCCCGCTCCGCCGTCAGCATGTCGAGGAAGGCGTCGACGTGCGGCGACATCGCCAGCGGGCGCGGCTTGCAGGGACGGCCGCGCCGCTTCGCGGCCGGCTTGGCGGGGGGGAGCTGGGTCTTCCTCTGCGGCATGGGGCGCCTCACCCGGCCAGGGCCGCGGCGGCCTCGCGCGCGACGGCGCGCGCCTCGGCCTCCAGGCCGACGG
>JAEZHQ010000353.1 GCA_023416455.1 Pseudomonadota bacterium
AGAATTTCGGTCGAACCGAATGGCAGCAGGATTGATCCGATGGCAACGCCGATAAGAAGGCCGATGGCCCAGGTCTTGAATAACCCCACATCGAGATCGCCGAGCTTGTAGTGCTTGCGGCTCGAAGCGATTGCGCTCGGTATGATGAGTGCCAGCGAGGTCGCGGTTGCTACATGCATCATCACCGGATGGGCGACGCCGAGCCAGGGGAACAGATAGATGAAGATCGGCATGCGGATGGTGCCTCCGCCGATACTGAACAGGCCCGCGACGAAGCCGGATACCAGACCAACCACTGCGAAAATGATGATGCGTAGCAGGAGGTCATCCATGGCGTGGTGCTCCTCTGCTCTTGCTTAAGGGCGCGCTCGTGCGTGGTGATGTCTGAGGCCGGCTGCCTGAGCGGGCGTTCGCCCAGGGAGGGGTAAAAACCGGCGCGCAACCAGCAGGACCGGTATCAGCATGACTGTGAAACAGGCCGTCAGCAGGGTCAACAGAAACGTGACGTTCGCGGCCATTTCAAGGGTCAGCACGATCCCGGTGAACAGTGCCGCCATACAGACAGCCGCAAAGCTTAATGGATATACGGTCATAACCAACGTCTCGGCCGGTCTCCCGGTTCCCCATCAACGTCGTTGACTTTTCTGACCCAAGTGAATGCTGCCAATAATTGGGCGACGCTTCGGCAGACGTCGCGACGCTCAGATGCGTTATCGAGATCGACGACCGGCGCTTCGACCTCGGCCCGTGCGGCAATTGACCGACGAGCGGGGCCTGGATGAGGAGCACCTCCTGCTTGGAGCGGATCGCGTAAAATCGGAATCGATTTGAAGCGTGAATCCGCTCGCAGAACAAAGGCCTGGAGTTTCGTGCGTCACAGATGAAACGCACGAAACTCCAGGCTGCACGGGTGTTGTCACGTTCGCGTCCAGTTGATGCACTGAGGGTGTGCACAACCTGCTTGTCACTGGTTCAGGCGCTCCGGGCAAGACCAACCGCTTTGCGCCACGTGGTGAAGGCGCGAACTCGGGCGGCGCGGTGTTCGGAAGCGGAGATCAGATGGCGGCGCAGATGGAAGTGGGTGTGGATCGGGCTCATGCCGGCGAACATGCCACGACGGTCCCGCTCTCGCCAACCTGACAGCACCAGTGGCGGGTCAGCGCTTCGCAGGTCAGGCTGCGCGTCCGGCGGCGTCCAGAGCGGTGGGGATCGGTGTCATGGCTTGCACCAGTCCTCGATGATGCGGCCATACGCTTCGACCGCCTGGTCGATGCGCGAGACGAGGCAATACTCGTCGGTCTGGTGGGCCATCGCCGCCTCTCCGGGGCCAAGGATTGCCGTGGGCAGCCCGCCGAGCGCCGGCGTCAACGCCGAGGCGTCGGTGAAGTAGCTGGCTCCCTGGACCGCCGGCGGCTCGCTCAGCAGCGGCGCCATGATGGCGAAGACGCGGCGGATCCAGGCATCCTCGGGATCGGTCCAGACCGCCTCAACGTCGATGATCGGCGCCACCGCCACCTCGGTTCCGAGATAACTGCCCAGCGCTTCCTTCACCCGTGCGTGCGTCTGGCCGGGCACCGTACGGATGTCCAACCCGATCTCGGCGAGGTCGGGCACCGAGTTGACGTTGATGCCGCCATGGAAGGTGCCGACATTCAGCGTCGGGGCGCCCAGCACCTCATGCCGACGCTCGTTGAAATCGAAATCGGCCAGCTTCACGACGGCGCGCGCCGCCTTGGCAACCGCGTTGACGCCCTTCTCCGGCATGGAGCCGTGTGCGGTCACTCCCTCCGCCACCGCCCGCAACCACAAGGCACCCTTGTGGCCGACCAGCGGGTGATTGGAGGTGGGCTCCGCCACAACCAGCGCTCCGGCCTTGCCCAGCAGGCCCGGCTGGTTGCAGAGATGGAAGGCGCCCTCGCAGCCCGTTTCCTCCGCCGCGGTGATGATCAGCAGGGCCCCGGGGCCGGATTCCAGCGTCGCCCGGTGGGCAATGCAGGCCTCGACAAAAGCGGCGACTCCGGCCTTCATGTCGCTGGAGCCCCGGCCGTACAGCCGGTCGCCGTCGATGTCGCCGCCGAACGGATTCTGCGTCCAGTCCCGCATGCCCAGCGGCACCGTGTCGATGTGGCCGGTGAAGGCGATGGGCAGCTTGCCCTCCCGTCCGCCGATGCGCGCCACCAGACTGGCGCGCCCCTCGCCGAAGTCGACCACAGTGACGCTGAAGCCGTTGTCCTCCAGGCGCTTGGCCAGCATGTCGGCGCAGCGGCGCTCGTTGCCCGGCGGGTTGATGGTGTTCTGCCGAACCAACGCCTGTGTCAGCGCGACGGCGGAGGAGTGTGTCATGGAACGCGTCCTTTCGAAAATCCGCAACCGGCCGCTTCATACCGGCGGCGCCTGAACACTTCCCTTGAGCGCCGCCGGTGAAGCCCGACAGATCAATAGGATAGAATTGATCGAAGGGGTGATGCGGGCGGCGCCTTCACAGCACCGTCCGCATCAGATCACAAGATACTCGTCCATCGCGCCGCCGCGCTCCAGGTCCTCCCGGTGACCGCGCAGAACGATCTGGCCCTTTTCCATGATTGCGCACTCCTCCGTCATGCTGAAGACCATCGGCACATTCTGTTCGACGATGAGGATCGTGATGCCCTGCTCCCGATTGATGCGGACCAGAATCTCCGCGATCTGCTGCACGATCAGCGGCGAAATGCCGTCGGAGGGCTCGTCGAGCAGAATGACCTTCGGGTGGGCCATCAGAGCGCGGCCGATCGCGAGCATCTGCTGCTCGCCGCCGCTCATGGTGCCGGCTTTCTGTGCGAGGCGCTCCTTGAGGCGGGGGAAGTAGCCGACCACCTCGTCGAGGCGGCTGGGCCGCTTCACGCCGGCGCCGACCCGCCCCATGTCGAGGTTTTCCCGCACGGTCAGTTTCGGGAAGGTGCCCCGCCCCTGGAGCACGCCGGTGATCCCCAGCCGGGCCCGCTCGTGCACCGGCAGAGCGGTGATGTCGCGCCCATCGGCCAGGATGCGGCCCGAGGTCGCTCGGTTCAGCCCGCTGATGCAGCGGACGAGGGTGGACTTGCCCATGCCGTTGCGGCCCAGGATTCCGAGGATGCCCCGGTCGGGAACGGTCAGGCTGAGGTCGCGCAGGACGGCGATGCTGCCGTATCCGGCGCTGACATGCTGAAGGTCCAGTTCCATCACGCCTTCCCCAGGTAGATGCTGCGAACCCGCTCGTCCGCGGAGACCTCCTCGAAGCTGCCCTGCGCGAACACCCGCCCGAGATGAAGCACGGTCACGGGCGCGCGCAGGTCGCGGATGAACTGGATGTCATGCTCGATGATGACCGCCGACAGGCCCAACTCGCGGGACAGCCGGCGGATGAGTTCCGCCGTTGCGTGCGTTTCGGCGGCCGTCATGCCGGCCGTCGGCTCGTCCAGCAACAGCAAACTGGCGTCGTTGGCCAGCAGCAGCCCGATCTCAAGCCATTGTCGCTGGCCATGCGAGAGGGACACGGCCCGGTGGTCCGAAAACTCCGCAAGCCGGACCAGGCCGAGCACCTCGGCAACGCGCCGATCGGTGTCGGCGGGCCGCTTTCGCGAGGCAAGCACCGCGAGTTCGATGTTTTCCCAGACCGTCAGGTCGGGAAAGACGCTTGGCGTCTGAAATTTCCGGGAGATGCCGAGCCGGGCGCGCTTCTCCACCGAGAGCCGCGTGACGTCATGGCCACCGAACTCGATGCGGCCCGCCGTCGGTTTCAGGTGCCCGGACACCATGCTGATGAAGGTCGTCTTCCCGGCGCCGTTCGGGCCGATGATGCTGGCGATGGCTCCGGCCGGCAGTTCGAAATCGACATCGGCGTTGGCGATCACGCCGCCGAAATGCTTGGACAATCCGCGAATGCGAAGCAGCGTTTCCGTCATGGATGGCTCCGAAACCGTCCGAGCAGCGACGGCAGCGCCGCCGCGACGCCGCCCCGGAAGTAGGCGATGACCAGAATGAACAGGATGCCGATGCAGAGCTGCCAGTATTGCGGGGTGATGGAACTCAGCAGATTCGAGATGGACGACACGGCGATGCCGCCGATCAGGGCCGCCAGGAGCGACGAACGCCCGGCGATCGCCACCCAAACCACGATCTCCGTGGAAAACTGGACACCACCGAGCGACGGCGAGACGAAACCGGAATGCATCCCGTACAGCGCGCCGGAAAGGCTCGCCACCGCTCCCGACACGGCGAAGGCCAGCGTCTTGCACAGCGGAACGGAAACCCCGAGCGAGGTCATGCGCAATTCATTTTCCCGGATGCCGGCGAGAAGCTTGCCGAACCGGGAGCGGGTCAAGCCACGCAGCAGGGCGTAAGTGATCACCATGACCACCAGCACCGCGTAATAGGCGGGCGCGTCTTCCGTCAGCGGGTAGGTAAGCGCCTCACCCAAAGTCAGGTCCATGCGCATCAGGAACAGCCCGTTCCACCCGCCGGTCCATTGCGACTGGCTGACGGCGATCTGCTCCGCAATGATGGACAGGGCCAACGTGACCAGGACGAAGTAGCTGTCCCGCACGCCGGCGCTGAACAGAAACCAGCCGACGAGGGCGGCGATAAGGGCGGCCGACAGGAGGGCGACCAACAGGCCGACATAGGCCGGGTTGATGGCCGACGGTTCCTTCATGACGATGCCCAGGGCATAACCGCCCAGCGCGAAGAAGGCTGCCTGTCCGAAGCTGAGGATTCCGACGTTGCCCCACAGCAGGGCGAGCGACATCGCGAGCATGCCGTAGAGCATGTACTGGGGAAGGATGTAAACGACGTATCCGGAGGTAACAACCGGGATCGCCGCCAGAAGCAGGAAGAGGACGGCAGCGACAATCTCCTCTCCAAGGCGGCGCTTGCGCACGCGCCCGTCCGCGACGGCCATGCTCATCGGCGGTCACTCCCCAGCAGGCCCGTGGGCCGGAATCTCAACAGGACGATCGCCAGCACGAAAACGATCGTCTGGGCGACCACCTGACTGCTGAACAGCGCGAAAAGCGTCTCGGAACCGCCGATGATGAAACTGCCCACGACCGTGCCGCCGAGGATCTGGCCAAGGCCGCCCAGCGTCACCACGAAGAAGGACCGCACCAGGAAGACGTTGCCGATGTAGGGATCGATGCTCAACATCGGGCTGATCAGGGCGCCGGCCAGCCCGGCCAACGCGGCCCCGAGCGTGAACACCTGGCGATAGAGCCGTTCGACGTTCAGGCCCAGCAGCGCCGCGGACTCCTGCTGTTGGACCAACGCCCGCACGCGCAGACCGGCGGAGGTGCGGAAGAGGAGCCCGCCCAACCCGAACAGCAAGACGATGGTGAACAGCGATACCGCCAGCCTGTAGGCGGGGATTTGAATGTCTCCGACGCTCAGCGTGCCGGGCAGAGGGCTGGGAACGTTCCGGAAATCCGTGCCGAAGACGATCTTGATCAGCTCCGTGACGACCAGGAACATGCCCCAGGTCAGCAGCAGCGTCTCGAATGGCCGGTCGTAGAAGTGCCGGATCAGCAGGAGTTCCAGGAGAAGACCGACCAGCCCGACGCCCAGCGCCGACAGCGCAACCGCGATCAGGAACGGAAAGCCGGCCTGGATCCCGGCCCAGGTAAAGTACGCGCCCAGGGTGAGGAACGCCCCATGCCCCATGTTGACGACGCCGATCAGGCCGAAGACGACGGCCAGGCCGGTCGCCGCCAGCGCCAGCACCAGCGTGATGAGTGTCGCGTCGATGAAGACGCCAACAAACGACCCCATCAGTTCATCCTTGGAAGGGAGTATATTCTTGGAAGGCGGACGTGCGCGATGGCACGTCCGCATGAACGTGCCCTCTTCCGTCGCCCGCTACAGCGGCAACTTGCATTTGGCAGGCACCGGATCGACCGCCGCGAAGGCCTGCACCTGCTGGAACATGTCGTTCACGCCGGTCCAGTTGTCACGGACCTGCATGAGGTAGGACGGCAGCACGGCCTGATGGTCGTCGGCGCGCATGCGCACCGGCCCTTGCGGCGCCTGTTCGAACGTAAGGCCGCCCAGCGCATCGCGCACCTTGGCCGTGTCCGTCGCCCCCGCCTTGGCGATGGCGAGCGCCAACATGTGGGCGGCGTTGTACATGCCCACACCCACCGTGTTCACCAGGGCATCGGGTCCGTATTTCGCCCGGAACTTCTCCAGGAAGACCTTGTTGTTCGGCTGCTCGATGGTCATGAAGTAGTCGAAGCTGACGTAGGTTCCCGCGGAGACCTCCGGGCCGAGGCCCGAGGTGACGACCTCCTCGTCGTCCACCGTCCACAAGGCGATGTCCTTGTTCATGCCGGCAGCGTGCATCTGGCGGCGGAAATTGACGGTGTCGCTGCCGGTCAGCGAATGGAACACGACCTCCGTCTTGGCATTCCGGATGTCCCGCAGCACCGACTCGTATTGTGGCGTGTTGAAGGGGATGTAGACCTCGCCGACCACCTCGCCGCCGAGTTCCTTGAACTTCTCCTTGAACATCTTGTTGGTCTCACGCGGCCACGCGTAGTCCGAGCCGATGAGGAAGAATCGCTTGCCATGCTTCTTCATGATGTATTCGACATGGGGCCAGACCTGCTGGGACGGCTCCGGGCCGAACATGAAGATGCCTTTGTTGCACACGCCGGGGTAGAAATCCTGGCTTTGGCCCTCGTACCAGGTCGGGTAGAGGAGAAGCTTGCCGCTCTGCGCAACCACCGGACCGGCGGCGTTGCGCTCGGCGCTGCTGAAGGTGCCGGCGAGGAAATCGACACGTTCCTGGCGGATCAGCCGGTTGGCTTGCTCGACGACGATGCGCGGTTCGGTCTTGCTGTCGCCGACGATGATCTCGATCGGCCGCCCGAGGACGCCGCCGGCCTTGTTGATCTCATCCACCGCAAGTTCGAAGCCGGAGTAATGGGCCTTGCCGTAGACCGTCCAAGCTCCGGTCAGGGGGGAAATAACGCCGACCTTGATCGGAGTGGCCGCCCAAGCCCTTGTGATGACGGAAGGAGCCGCCACGGCGGCGACCGCACCGGCCACCCCCTTCAACGCCGTCCGCCGCGACACGCCACCGAACGTCTTCCTCATGATGCCCTCTCCTGGTCCGGGTGAATTTTGTTTTATGGGTGAAAGCCTTCAGTACCAGCCGCGCTGGGCGGCGGAACCGAGCATCTCGTCATAGACGTCGGTGCGCCGGTCGCGCAGGACCTGGTTGTATTCGTTCCAATTCCGTTTGCGCCGGGCGTCGGCGAGGTTGACGTCGGCGTAGATGATCTGTTCTTCGGTGGGACTCGCCGGACCGGCGATGGGCCAACCGGTGTAGCTCGCGATCAGGCTCTGCCCGATGAAGGGTTGCCCACGCTCCGTGCCGACGCGGTCGGCGGCGGCGATGAAGACCGAGTTGGAATGGGCCGCGCCCATCACCAGGATGTTCGCCATGGCTTGGCGGCCTTCCTCCTGGCCGGGGATCGGCACCCAGTTGGTCGGAATGCAGACGATGTCAGCGCCCTGCAGCGCACACAGCCGATAGCTCTCGGGGAACCAGGCGTCATAGCAGATGAAGGTTCCGATGCGGCCGAGCGGCGTCTTGAAGACCGGGTATCCGAGATTGCCCGGCTCGAAGAACAGATTTTCCTCGTTCCAGAGATGGACCTTGCGGAAGGTCCCGATGTGCCCTGAAGGGCCGATCACAACCGATGAATTGTACAGAGCCTCCCCATCGCGTTCGCAAATGCCGGCGACGATGTAGAGATGGCGCCGGGCCGCCACGTCGGCCCATGCCTTATAGGTCTCGCCGCCCGGAACGGGCTCGGAAAGCGCAAACGCTTCGTCACGCGTCTCAAAGACATACCCTGAATTTGCCAACTCCGGCAGCACGAGCAAGGTTGCCCCGGCATCGGCCGCTTGGTTGATGAGATCAAGGCTGTGCTGAATATTCTCTGCCTTCTGGCCGACCCGCGGCTCCATCTGAATGCAGGCGACCCGCACCGTGGCTTCCTCTTTACCCTTTGCATCCACCATCGCGTTTCATCCCCACTTGTCGAGGTCCTGGGCACCCATGTCCGTTGCAGCAATGATGCGCATCATGAACAATCAGTCAAGTAGCTTGAACGCAGTGCAAGGATGGTGCAAACCCAGGAACGCGTCGCCGCGCATCGCATCCGCCTCTCCGGAGAGGTATGTTCAGGCTTGTGCAGCGGTGCGGGATGAGACAAGGGGCGTGCGCGCGATGACAAAGAATGGCTCTGTCGACAGCTTAGGCTCCAGCGCCATGGAACAGGACGACATCGTGCTGCCCATCGGCGCCCGTCTGAGGAGAGCCCGGCTTGCCGGACGGATGCGGTTGCGGGATGTGGCGGAAGCGGCGGGATGCTCAGAGAGCATGCTGTCGAAAATCGAACGGGAAAAGGCACGGCCATCGTTGCGGACGCTGCATCGGCTGGCGACCTGCCTCGGCACGTCCATCGCCCAGCTGACGGCGGCCCCCGAGGAGCGGGATGTTGTCGTGCAGCGGGCCGGCACGCGGCCGGTTACCGTCGTGCGGAACTCCATTCGTCTTGAACAGCTCGTTCCTCCCTCGGAAAAGCGGATGCTGGAGGGAAACATTCATGTCATCGAACCCGGAGCGTCGAATGGCGGTGCCATCCAGCATGCCGGAGAGGAGGTCGGCTACGTGCTGTCGGGCGAAGTCGAATTGATCCTTGGTGAGGCCGTGTACCGGCTTGGCACCGGGGATTCCTTCTTCTTCCCATCGGAAACCCCTCACAGCTACCGGAATGTCGGCGCGGAGACGGCGCGGATCCTCTGGATCAATACACCCGTCACCTTTTAACAGGGCGCGGACAAACTGGCCGATGGCATTGAACCGGGAAGCCCGGCGCGCTTCACCGACCGGCGTACCGGCTGTCGCGGTCGGAGTGATGCTATCGCATTGATCCGTCGGGTTTTACCGGCGGCGCTCCGTGTTCATGCGCCGCCGGTATGAATGGCGCGGATGCATCCAGCACCTCCTGGCGGATCATGCGATCCAAGGAAGGCGTCCACCAGCCCGGGGACAGATCAACATCCCGCGGCCCTGTTCGAAAGGGCAGGCGAGGGGGCGCGGAACGGCGGCGCGAGAGGGCGCCGGCCGCCCCAGCCATGGCATCCCCCCACCCGGATCATGGGAATACGGTCCGTCCACGCCCCGGCGGCAAGGCGGGTCCGGCGCAGGCCGGAGACGGCTTCCGCAGGCTGTGTCCGGTGAATACCATAGCAAACAGGTCGGGCTTGACAGGCTGGCGGAATCGGGGTTCCCTAGGAAGTGGCATACCAAACATGTATTCCGCAGGGAGGGGACGGTGCCGGACATAAGGCGGTTCAATCCGGAAGGCTTGTGGTGCGGGCGGTCTTCCATCTATTCCCACGGTGTCAGCGTCTCGGGAGCCGGTCGCACCGTCTACCTGGCGGGTCAGGTCGCCCGCGACGAGAACGGCGACACCGTGGGGCGCGGTGATGTGCGGGTCCAGGCCGATCAGGTGCTGCGGAACCTCCAGACCGTGCTTGCCGCCGCGGGCGGCACCTTCAAGGACGTCGTGAAGGTGACGGTCTACACCACGGATCTGCGGTTGACGCCGGCCATGGACGAGGTCCGCAAGCGGTATTTCGGCGACGCCGCCCCGGCGAGCACGCTGGTGGAAGTGCGCAAGCTCGCGCATCCGGACTATCTGCTCGAAATCGAAGCCGTGGCGGTGTTGCCATGACGGGCGAGCGCGTCATCCTCAGCCTGAAATCGGTGGACATCCGCTACGGCGACACGCCCGTCGTCAGCGACGTGTCCTTCGATGTCCATGATGGGGAGTTCGTAACGCTCCTGGGGCCGAGCGGCAGCGGAAAGACGTCGCTTCTGCGCGCCATCGCCGGATTCGTCGAGCCGCGGTCCGGCGATCTCTATCTGAACGGCGAACGGATCAACGACACCCCGCCCTATGAACGCGACATCGGGATGGTGTTCCAGAATTACGCGCTGTTTCCGCACATGACCGTGGCCGAAAACCTGACGTTCGGCCTGCGCATGATGCGGCTGCCGCGCGCGGAGATCGAATCCCGCGTCGACGAGGCCCTCAGCTACGTCCGGCTGAGCGCCTTCGGGGCGCGCTATCCCCACGAGCTGTCGGGCGGGCAGCAGCAGCGGGTGGCGATCGCGCGTTCGATCGCGCTCCGGCCATCCATCCTGCTTCTCGACGAGCCCATGTCGAATCTCGACGCCCGGCTCCGCACCGACATGCGCTACGAGCTTCTCGACGTGCTCGGGAAGGCCGGGATCACGGCCATCTCGGTCACGCACCATCAGGAGGAAGCCCTGGCCATGTCCGACCGCGTCATCGTGATGGCGGCGGGCAAGGTGCGCCAGATCGGCTGTCCCCACGACATCTACGGCGCACCGGCGGACCGCCTCGTGGCCGACTTCATCGGGGAGACCAACCTGCTGCGCTGCCGGCGCGTCGGCCATCACGCCGAACTGGTGGAGTACCGCGCCGAAGCCGGCTTTTCCGTCTTCTCCCGGGCGCCCGCCGCCCATGACGGGAACGAGGCGATCCTGCTCATCCGGCCGGAGCACATCGACGTCGCCCGGGAAGCTCCGCCGCAGATGGCCAACGCCCTGCGCGGGACGATCTCGAAGGTCGCCTACATCGGCGCCTTTTATGAATACAAGGTCGACATCAACGACTACGAATTCCTGATCAAGCGGGGAGCCGGCTACCGGAACGCGCCTTTCGCCGTCGGCGATGCCGTCGTCCTGAGTTGGGATCCCGGGGCACCCGTGTGCCTGCCGGCCGCCTGAGGGAGGGACGAGTGGCGACTGTTCTTCTCGGCAACCGGGTTGTCAGGACACGTCCGCAAGGCCAGGCGAAACGCCCCTGGTGGTGGCTGTCGCCGCGGCTTCTCCTGCTCCTTCCCGCGCTTTTCGTCATGGCGATCTTCACGGCCGCCACCATCGATCTGCTCCGGTGGAGCTTCTACGGCACGGGCCAGCTCGGAACCGCGCCGGGAGGCGAGCTGACGCTGGCGGTCTACGCCAGGATATTCACGGACTCCCTCTACATCGAATCGCTTCTCGTCACCTTCCGCCTGTCGCTGATCGCGACGATCGGCAGCCTGCTGCTCGGGCTGCCCATCGCCTACTGGATCGTGCGCACGGAATCGAAATCCCTGCGGGCGCTGCTGATCATCGTGGTCGCGATCCCGTTCATGACCAGCCTGATCGTCCGGCTCTACGCGCTGATGCTGGTCCTCGGCAACACTGGATTGATCAACCGCATTCTCCACCTGACGGGGCTGCTGCCGGAGAACGAGTTCATCCCGCTGATCCGCAACGAGCTGAGCGTCGCTCTCGGCCTCGTGTATTTCGTCCTTCCGTTCGTGGTGTTCACGCTCGCCGGCATCTTCCGGCGTGTCGACATGACCCTGGAGGAGGCGGCGCAATGCCTCGGCGCGGACGAGATCACGACCTTCTTCCGCATCACCCTGCCGCTCCTGGTGCCGGGCATCCTGAGCGCCGGCACGATCGCCTTCGTCCTGGCCGGGACGGCCTTCGCCACGCCGCTGGTGCTCGGCGGCAGCGCGGTCCGGATGGTGGCCAACTCCATCTACGACCAGGCGATGGTCGCCCAGAACATGCCGGTGGCCTCCGCGCTGTGCGCCATAGCGCTCTTCTTCACGCTTCTCTGCCTGTTTTTGGCCAACATTCTCGCCAGGAGGGGACGTCGTGCGTAGACCCCGATCCGCCTATCGGCGTTGGCTTCTGAAGTCGAGCACGGCCGCCATCTGGACGTTGCGCGGCAGCGGCATCGCCCTCCTCTGCGTGCCCATCGCACTCATCATCTTTTTGTCCTTCTCCGACGATCCCTATACGCTGATTCCGCCGACCGGCTATTCCCTTCGCTGGTACCACAACATCTTCGCCGAGAGGGAGTTCATCGACGGATTCATCATCAGTCTTTGCGTGGCGCTGATCGTCACGCCGATTTCCGTCGTCGTCGGGACGCTGTCCGCCTACAGCCTGTGGCGGTGGCCGAGCCCGCTCGCCCGACCGCTGGAGCAGCTTCTCCTGTCGCCGCTCATGCTGCCGCTGGTGGTGACCGGCCTGGCGCTGCTGCTCTTCTACAGCCACATCGGTTCGACCGCCAGCTTCTGGAACATCGTGGTGGCCCACGTCATCATCACCTTTCCATTCAGCTTCCGGGCCGTCCTTGCCGTGCTGTCGCGCTACGACCGTCAGCTGGACGAGGCCGCCGCCAGCCTGCGGGTCAGCCCGCGCGCCGGCTTCGTCCATGTCACCCTGCCGCTGATCCGTCCGGGACTGTTCGCCGGCGCCCTGTTCGCCTTCGTCATGTCCTTCGACGATTTCGCGGTCACCATCTTCCTCATCGACCCCGGCACCCGAACGCTTCCCATCGTGATCTACCAGTACATGGAGTGGAACCTCGACCCGACCGTCTCGGCCGTCTCGGCGATCCTCATCCTGATGACCGTGTCCTTCACCCTTCTCATCGAGAAGGTGATGGGCCTGGACCGCTTCCTCGGCATCCGCAACTAGGGGGACGGCGCGGACCGCGTCCACGCCGGGTCGGGAGTCGATGATGGAGACGCACCGAGGAGCCCGGGGTGGCTCGTCCCGCCCCAAGTGGTATACCATATTGGCATATAATATTGGCATCCACCAAGGCCGGACCCGGCCCCGGCCGGTCCGGAACCAACGCACCAAGCCAACGCACCAAGGGAGAGTTACATGAGCGAAATCATCATCTCCGCGGACTCGCACATCTTCGAGCCGGTGGATCTCTGGACGAACGCGCTGGGATCGCGGTTCGGCGACAGCCTGCCGCGCGTCGTCAAGGACTTCGGCGGCCATGAGGGCACCTTCTTCTATCTGGGCCGGGACGGCGAAGCGGCCCGCATGGACGAGCTGACGGCGGCCGACAGCCAGGACCGGCGCCTGGAGGATCTGACCAAGGCGGGATCGGATCCGGTGCACCGGCTGGCCCTGATGGACAAGGACGGCATCGCCGCCGAGGTGCTGAACCCGACCTGGGGGCTCTGGCTGCCGCGCATCCAGCAGGCGGCGGTCCGTCAGGCCTGCGCCGAGGTGTACAACGACTGGATCCTGGAATACAGCTCGCAGGATCCGCGCCGGCTGCTGGCGGTCGCGATGATTCCCCTGGTCGAGGTGGACTGGGCGGTGAAGGAAATCCGCCGCGTCGCCGCCAAGTCGGCCCGCGGCGTGATGATCGGCACGCAGCCGCTGGAGGGCGCACCTCCCTACCGCGACCCCATCTACGACCCGTTCTGGGCCGCCGCCGAAGAGATGGGCCTGCCGGTGACCCTTCACATCGTGACCGGACGGGTGCGCGATCCCTTCACCTATCACGGCGCCGAGGAGCGCGGCGAGGTGCCGCGGAGCTTCATCGACCTCTTCGCCGAAGCGGCGCCGGTCCTCGCCAACGAGTTCATCTTCGGCGGCATCTTCGACCGCTTCCCCAATCTCAAGGTCTTCCTGTCCGAATACGACGCCTCCTGGCTGCCGATGCTCAAGTACCGGGTCAACCGGATCGAGCAGTTCCCCGGCCTCCAGCCGCTCGTCAAGAGCCCGGCCAGCCGCTACATCGAAGAGAACATCTACGTCGGCTTCATCAACGACCCCCTGGCCGGAAAGCTGCGCCACGACATCGGCATCGACCGCATGATGTGGGGCTCCGATTTCCCGCATCCCCCCTGTCCCTACCCGAACACCACGCAGAACATCGAGAAGATCCTGGTGGATCTGACCCCGGAGGAGCGGCGCAAGGTGCTCTCGGAGAACGTCATCAAGCTCTACGACATCCGCCTTCCGGGAATGGAGTGACGAGATGGGCGCTGAACCGTTTGAGATTGCCGGCGCCGCCGTCATCGACGGTACCGGCGCCGCTCCCCTGAAGAACGCGACGCTCCGCATCGAGAAGGGCGGGATCGTCGCGATCTGGGAGGGCGACGCGCGGCCCGGCCACGCCGGGCCGCCGGGCCGGCCCCGGCCCGCC
>JAEZHQ010000137.1 GCA_023416455.1 Pseudomonadota bacterium
TCCCCTTTCGCCAGCAATTCACAATGCTGATTTGGATAGGACCAGTATCATGCGATCATCACGAACGACTACCCCTATAGGGGAGGGTTAGGGATTAATCAACCAGATTTCGTGGCCGGTTCTATCCAATGGGGGGGTGCGCGCGCCGACGGCAGCGGCGACCGGGCGGCGATCTGGCGCGACCGGCTCAACGCGCCCTCGCCACCAGCGTCATTGACATCGCCAATTGGCGAACGCAAATCGGGAACAGGAGCCCGGGAACGAGGATGGCACCATGAACGCAACCGGCCTGTCTTGCGCAAGGCGACCGTTAGGCGCGCTGTTCGCGGCGGCCGTGATCACGGCCGGTGCCGGGAGCATGCCGACGGCCTCGGCCCAGGGTTCGGTTCAGGGTTCGGTTCAGGGTTCGGTTCAGCATTCGGCTCGGGAGCCGGCGGAGGCGGTGACGGCCGGCCCGCCCCCGGCGTCCACCCCCTACCGGGAGACGCTGAACGGATGGGCCGACCGGCTTGACGCCGCTGCCGCCGAGCTGGAGGCCGCACCCGAGCCGTTCGTGACGCGGATCGGGCCCGGCCCGCTGCTGAGGAAGGGGGCGTCCGGCGAGCGCGTCGGGCGGCTGACGCAGCGTCTGGCCGAACTCGGCTACCTGTCGACGGAGCAGAGGGGCGATCTGTTCGACGACACCGTGGAACTGGCCGTCCGCGCCTACCAGCTCGCCCAGGGCCTGCGCACCGACGGGCTGGTCGGCGGCGGCACGCGAATCGCGCTCGACCGCCGGCCGCGGGAGGCGGCGGCGCTGATGCGCCGGAGTGCGGCCGCCATGCGCGCCTTCCGCGACACCGCGCCCGACACCGTGCTGCTGGTCAACCTGCCGAGCCAGACCACCACCTTCGTCCGCGGCGGACAGGAGGCGGTGACCATGCGCGCCATCGTCGGCAGCCCGTCGCGCGAGACGCCGCTGCTTGAGGACCAGATCACGCACGTCATCGTCAACCCGACCTGGACCGTGCCGCCGACCGTTCTGAAGGAAGACAAGCTTCCGCTGCTGCGCGCCAAGGGATCGCCGGGCATCCAGCACGCGATGGTGTATCTGGACGGCGAGCCGGTGGAGCCGGCGGCGGTGGACTGGACCGGCGTCACCCCGGGCCGTGTCCGCATCGTGCAGCGGCCGGGCGACCACAACGCGCTGGGCCGCTTCCGCTTCAACCTGACCAACCCCCACAACATCTACCTGCACGGCACCAACGAGCCGAGGCTGTTCGAGCGCGACGTCCGCACCGTCAGCTCCGGATGCGTGCGCCTCGAGGACGCGCGCGTCATGGCCGAACTGCTGCTGGGCGACACCACGGTCACGCCTGAGCGCATCGACCGCATGCTGGACAAGGCGGAGCCGCAATGGGTCAAGCTGGCCAGGCCGGTGCCCGTGCGCTTCGTCTACTGGACCGCGACGGTCGAGCCCGGCGGCCGGATCCGGCTGCATCCGGACATCTACGACCGCATCGACGAGACCGCCGCGGTCCCGGGCCAGGGCCAGGGCCAGGGGGCCTGACCGGCCGGCCGCGGTCAGGGCGGCTGGGCGGCGGGGCCGTCGCCCCTCCCCTCCCGCGCCTCGCCGTCCCGCTCCTCGCCCTCCAGCGCGCGCCCGGCGTCCCGCATCAGCCGGCCGGCCCCCGCGGCGGCGTCGCCCGCCGCCTTGCCCACCTTCTCGGCGGCCTGGTCGAGCGCCCGCCCGACCTCCTGGCCGGTCTTCTCCGCGGTCTGCTGGTCGTCGCAGCCCGCCAGCACCGGCACCGACAACAGGGCGAGGGCGGCGACGGCCCCGCAAAGCCCCGGACTTCGGATCATGGGAACCTCCTGGCGATGGGACGGAAGAGGCGGGGGCCTCATACCGGCGGCGCATGAACACGGAGTGCCGTCGGTAAATCCCGACCGATCAATGCGATGGCATTGATCGAAGGGGTGAAGCGGACGATGCCTTCACAGCACCGTCCGCATCAGGACGCGCGCAGCTCGTTGTCCGCCCCGGCGGCGCGCCAGACCTTGGCGGCGGTCGGGCCGGTGTCGCCCACGGTCTCCACATATTTCACCGGATCGCCGGTCCTCAGCTCCTCCATGTCCACGTTGAGGCAGCTGTTCCGATGGAAATAGAGCTGCGTGCCGGTGTTGGTGACGATGAATCCGTGGTCCTCGGCCGGGTAGAGCTGGGCGACGCGGCCGGGCTGCTCGGGCTCGTGGGTCTTCACGTCACGGCGCAGCTTCTCCTTGTACTCCTTCAACTGGCGCTCGGCCGCCTCGAAGGCGTCGCGGATCGAGGTGCGGGCATCGGGGTTGGCGTAGCGTTCCTTGGCCTTGTTGGGCTTGCGGCTGACCACGATGTCCTGGCCGGGGACCATCAGCTCGATGTGGACGTCGTAGACGTTCCCGGTCCTGTGCTGGCGGTGCTGCTGCTCGACCGCGACGCGCATCCCGACCAGGCGCTCGAACAGCTTCTCCAGCTTCTCCGCGCGCTCGCGGATGTAGGTCTCCAGCTCCGGCTGGGGGTCCATGTTGTGGAAGGCGATTTCCAGGTTGGTGTCCATCGGAATCCTCGTCTGGCACAGTCGGGGCATGGGGGGAGCGGGCGGGCGCGGGATGGCGCGGGCCACCGGAGGAAGCGCTGCCGGCGCGGCCGGATCAGGCGCCGG
>JAEZHQ010000402.1 GCA_023416455.1 Pseudomonadota bacterium
GGACGCGCTCGCCGCCGCCGCCCGCGACGCCGCGCCGGGGGCCGTGGAGGAGGAGCACGCCGCGCTGTTCATCGGCCTCGGCGGCGGCCTGCTGTCCCCCTACGCCTCCTACTATCTGACCGGGTTCCTGCACGAGAAGCCGCTGGCCGACCTGCGCGGCGACATGGCGCGCCTGGGCATCGCCCGGGCCGACGACCTGCGGGAGCCCGAGGACCACATCGCCGCCCTGGCCGAGATGATGGCGGGCCTGATCACCGGGGCCTTCGGGGAGCCCGCCGGGCTTGCCGAACAGCGCCGCTTCTTCGACCGCCACGTCGGATCCTGGGCCGGGCGCTTCTTCGCCGACCTGGAGGCCACGCCCTCGGCCGCCTTCTACCGCGCGGTGGCCGGGGTGGGGCGGCGCTTCCTGGAGGTCGAGGCGCAGGCGTTCGACATGGCGGCGTGAGCGCGCGACGGACAGGACGGGCCGGCCCCAGGGGCCGGCCGACATTTCGGGACATGACGGTTGAGAAGGGTGGAGCGATGACGGACAAAAAGGACAGGACCCCTCTCGCGCGGCGTGATCTGTTCCGCGCGGCTGGGCTGGGCGTCGGGGCGCTGGGCGCCGCCGTCGCTGGACTCGCGGCAGCCCCGGCCGAAGCCGAGGCCGTCGCCACCACCGCCACCCAGGGCTACCGCGAGACCGACCATGTGCGGAAGGTCTACGAGCTGAGCCGCTTCTAAGAAAGGCCGCCCCATGCTGACGAAGAGGAAGGCGGCCGCCGCGGGCGGCCGGCATCTCGCGAAGGTGCTTTCCGGCGTGACTGGAAACACCGTGGACCGCCGCACGTTCCTGCGCAGCTCCGGAATAGCCGCCGGCGCCGCCGCGGCGGCCTCCGCACTGCCCCTGGGGATGGTGCGCAAGGCCGAGGCGGCGGCCCCGGCCGCCGGCGCCGCCGGCGCCATCAAGCAGGTCAAGTCGGTCTGCACCCACTGCTCGGTCGGCTGCACCGTGGTGGCCGAGGTGCAGAACGGCGTGTGGATCGGGCAGGAGCCCGGCTTCGACAGCCCGCTCAACCTGGGCGCGCACTGCGCCAAGGGCGCCGCGGTGCGCGAGCACGCCCACGGCGACCGCCGGCTGCGTTACCCGATGAAGATGGTCGACGGCAAGTGGACCCGCATCGGCTGGGAGCAGGCGATCAACGAGATCGGCGACAAGCTGCTGGCGATCCGCCAGACCTCCGGCCCGGATTCGGTGTTCTGGCTCGGCTCGGCCAAGCACAGCAACGAGCAGGCCTACCTGATCCGCAAGTTCGCCGCCTTCTGGGGCACCAACAACGTCGACCACCAGGCGCGCATCTGCCACTCCACCACGGTCGCCGGCGTGGCGAACGTGTGGGGCTACGGCGCCATGACGAACTCGTACAACGACATCCAGAAGTCGCGCGCGATGTTCTTCATCGGCTCCAACGCCGCGGAAGCGCATCCGGTCTCCATGCTCCATGTGCTCAAGGCCAAGGAGCAGAACAACGCGCCGCTGATCGTCGCCGACCCGCGCTTCACCCGCACCGCCGCCAAGGCCGACGAGTTCATCCGCTTCCGGCCCGGCACCGACGTGGCGCTGATCTGGGGCATCCTCTGGCACGTCCTGGAGAACGGCTGGGAGGACAAGGACTACATCGCCAAGCGCGTCTACGGCTTCGACGAGATCCGCGCCGAAGTCGCCAAGTGGACGCCGGAGGAGGTGGAGCGGGTCACCGGGGTTCCCGGCGCCCAGCTCAAGCGCGTCGCCCGCACGCTGGCCTCCAACCGGCCGGGCACGCTGGTGTGGTGCATGGGCGGCACGCAGCACCACATCGGCAACAACAACACCCGCGCCTACTGCGTGCTCCAGCTCGCGCTCGGCAACGTCGGCGTCTCCGGCGGCGGCACCAACATCTTCCGCGGCCACGACAACGTGCAGGGCGCCACCGACTTCGGCGTCACCTCCGACTCGCTGCCCGGCTACTACGGCCTGGCCGAGGGCGCGTGGCGGCACTGGGCGCGCGTCTGGGACGTGCCGTACGAGGAGCTGCTGGCCCGCTTCACGGACAAGAAGCTGATGGAGGCCACCGGCATCCCGGTGTCCCGCTGGTTCGACGGCGTGCTGGAAGCCAAGGAGAACATGGACCAGCCCGACGCCATCAAGGGCATGGTCTTCTGGGGTCACGCGCCGAACAGCCAGGTCCGCCTTCCCGACATGAAGAAGGCGATGGAGAAGCTGGACATCCTGGTCGTCGTCGATCCCTACCCGACGGTGACCGCGGTCCTGCCCGACCGCAAGGACAACTTCTACCTGCTGCCCGCCACCACCCAGTTCGAGACCGTCGGCTCGCGCACCGCGTCGAACCGCTCGGTCCAGTGGTGCGAGAAGATCATGGAGCCGCTCTTCGAGTCGAAGACGGACCATGAGATCATGTATCTGTTCGCCAGGAAGTTCGGCTTCGCCGAGCCGATGTTCAAGAACATCAAGCTGCACGGCAGCGAGCCGGACATCGAGGACATCACGCGCGAGTGGAACCGCGGCATGTGGTCGGTCGGCTACACCGGCCAGTCGCCGGAGCGCCTCAAGCTGCACATGCAGCACCAGGCGACCTTCGACAAGACCACGCTGCGCGCCAACGGCGGCCCCTGCGACGGTGATTACTTCGGCCTGCCCTGGCCCTGCTGGGGGACGCCGGAGATGAAGCATCCGGGATCGGCCAACCTGTACGACACCTCGCTGCCGGTGGCCGAGGGCGGCGGCGCCTTCCGCGCCCGCTTCGGCGTGGAGCGCAACGGCGTGACGCTGCTGGCCGAGGGCTCCTACCCGGTGGGCTCGGAGATCAAGGACGGCTACCCGGAAGTCACCATGGCGATGCTCCAGAAGCTGGGCTTCGACAAGGACCTGACCGCCGAGGAGCTGGCGGTGATCCAGAAGATCGGCGGCGAGAAGATCGGTGCCGTGTCCTGGACCACCGACCTGTCGGGCGGCATCCAGCGCGTCGCCATCAAGCACGGGCTGAACCCGCCGGGCAACGCCAAGGCCCGTTGCGTGGCCTGGAACTTCCCCGACCCGGTGCCGGTGCACCGCGAGCCGCTCTACACGCCGCGCCGCGACCTCGTCGCCTCCTACCCGACCTACAAGGACACCAAGTCCTGGCGCCTGCCGACGCTCTACAAGTCGATCCAGGACCGCGACGTGTCCAGGGAGTACCCGATCATCCTGACCAGCGGCCGTCTGGTCGAGTATGAGGGCGGCGGCGACGAGACCCGGTCGAACCCGTGGCTGGCCGAGTTGCAGCAGGACATGTTCGTCGAGGTCAACCCCTTCGACGCCAACACCATCGGCATCAAGGACGGCCAGATGGTCTGGGTCGAGGGGCCGGAGAAGGGCCGGGTCAAGGTCAAGGCGATGGTCACCGAGCGCGTCGGCCGGGGCGTCGCCTTCATGCCCTTCCACTTCGGCGGCCATTTCCAGGGCCAGGATCTGCGCACCAAGTACCCGCAGGGCGCCGACCCGATCGTGCTGGGCGAGTCGGCGAACACCGCCACCACCTATGGCTATGACTCGGTCACGCAGATGCAGGAAACCAAGACCACCCTCTGCCGGATCTCGGCGGCCTGACGTTAGGAGCGATCACTCATGGCCCGCATGAAGTTTCTCTGCGACGCGGACCGCTGCATCGAATGCAACGCCTGCGTCACCGCCTGCAAGAACGAGCACGAGGTGCCCTGGGGCATCAACCGGCGCCGCGTCGTGACCATCAACGACGGCAAGCCGGGCGAGCGCTCCATCTCGGTCGCCTGCATGCACTGCTCGGACGCCCCCTGCATGGCCGTCTGCCCGGTCGACTGCTTCTACCAGACCGAGCAGGGCGTGGTCCTTCACAACAAGGACCTGTGCATCGGCTGCGGCTACTGCTTCTACGCCTGCCCCTTCGGCGCCCCGCAGTACCCGCAGGCCGGCAACTTCGGCTCGCGCGGCAAGATGGACAAGTGCACCTTCTGCGCCGGCGGCCCCGAGGCGGACCAGTCGGACGCCGAGTACAAGAAGTACGGCCGCAACCGCCTGGCCGAGGGCAAGCTGCCGCTGTGCGCCGAGATGTGCTCGACCAAGGCGCTGCTGGCCGGCGACGGCGACCGGGTGTCGGACATCTACCGCGAGCGCGTGGTCGCCCGCGGCTTCGGGTCCGGCGCCTGGGGCTGGGGTTCCGCCTACCAGATGAAGGCGGGCTCCTGAGGCCGGCGCCTGACACCGCGGGGGGCCTTGCGGCCCCCCGCCCGTTTTCCGCGATTGGTCGGTTCTGGAATGATGCACATGATGGTCCGCCGTTCGGCCTGCCTGTTCGCCCTGGCGCTGGGCGCCGCGGTGCTCGCCGGCTGCAACGACGAGGAGCAGGCCCGTCCGCTCCACCTGGAGAAGGGCGTCTACAAGGGGGCCGCGGACGCACCGCTGACGCCGCAGCAGCTGGACGCGCTGCGCCAGCGCGCCTCCGGCCAGCGCTTTTGAGGGGAGGGCTGACGCGATGACGTCCCTGAACGGGAAGGGCTGGTTCAAGTCCACCCTGTGCACCGTCCTGCTGGGGGTCGCCGTGCTGGCCCTGGCCCTGGTCCTGGCCGGCGGCGGTCCGGCGGGGGCCGGCGAGCCGGCCCCGCCCCAGGCCAACCAGTCGATGACCGGCGCCTCGGAGACCGACCTGTGGCGCGCCTTGCGCCAGGGCGAGGCGGGGCGCGTCACCATTCCCGACCGCAAGGCGGCCGTCCTGATCCAGTCCGAGGGCGAAGCCTGGCGCAGCCTGCGCAACGGACCCGTCGCCACCTACGGCGGCTGGGTCCTCGGCGGCATCCTGGGCCTGCTGGTCCTGTTCTTCCTGGTGCGCGGGCGCATCCGCATCGACGGCGCCAAGACCGGCCGCACCATCCGGCGCTTCAACGGCTTCGAGCGCGGAGCCCACTGGCTGACCGCCGGCAGCTTCATCGTGCTCGCCGTGACCGGGCTGAACGTCCTTTACGGGCGCTACACCCTGCTGCCGCTCCTCGGGCCGGACCTCTTCGCCGCGGTGACCCAGTATGGCAAGTTCGCCCACAACTATCTGGGCTTCGCCTTCATCGTCGGGGTGGTGCTGATCTTCGTGCTGTGGGTGCGCCACAACATCCCCGACCGCGGCGACATCGTCTGGGCGCTGAAGGCCGGCGGCCTGTTCAGCAAGGGCGTCCATCCGGCGGCGCGCAAGTTCAACGCCGGCCAGAAGGTGATCTTCTGGGCGACGGTGCTGGGCGGCGGCGCCCTCGGCTTCACCGGCGTGCAACTCCTGTTCCCGTTCAGCTTCGCGACGCTGGCCGAAATGCAGCTCTACCAGCTCATCCACGCCGCGCTCGCCGTGCTGCTGACCGCCGTCATCATCGCCCACATCTACATCGGATCCATCGGCATGGAAGGCGCCTTCGCCGCCATGGGCAGCGGCGAGGTGGAGCTGCAATGGGCGCGCGAGCACCATTCGCTGTGGGTTCAGGAGGTGACCGGCGAGCGCCCGGCCTCCCACCACGGCCGCCACCGCGCTCCCGCCGAATGAGGACGCGGGCCATGCGTGCCGTGAGCGCGGCCACCGGGGCCGTCCTGATCGCCGCCGCCCTGGCCTCCGCCCTGGCCTCCGCCCCGGTGGCGGCCCAGACGGGCGGGGCCATGCCGGCCGACGAGATCCGGCGGGCGGTCGAGACCACCCACGGCGTCCAGGTGCTGCGCGTGACCGAAACGGCTCTGGAGGACGGCACCCCGGCCTACCGGGTCGCCGCCATGCTGCCGGAGAGCGCCGGCAACGCGGCCTTCCAGGTCGTCGTCCTGACCATCGACGCGGTGACCGGCCTGGCGGTGCCCCCGTTCCGCCATGGCGCCTCGGGCTACACCCAGCCTGACGGCAACCGCTACGAGCCCAACCGCTCCACCGCCAACCCGGCGGCGGCGCGCGGGCACACCTGGCGCTGACCGCTGTTTCCCGGACGGCGGGGTGGCGATGGCGTGCCGCCCGCCGCGTCGAAGGAGAAAGCGCGATGGCGGCGGACCATCAGATGGCGGGTCGGACGGCGGATCGGACGGCGGAGGTGTCGCGGCGGCTGGTCACGGCCGGGCTCGCCCTCCTGGCGGCGGCGCCCGCCGTCCGGGTTGCGGCCGGGCCGGCCCTGGCCGGCCCTGTTTCTCTTCCGGCCCTGGCCGGCCCTGTTTCTCCTTCGGCCTTGGCCGGATCCGATTCTTTGCCGGCCCTGGCCGGTACCGATTCTTTGCCGGCCCTGGCCGGCCATGGCGCCATGGTGACCAGCGTCGCGGTGTCACCGGACGGACGCCGCGCCCTGACCGGGAGCTGGGACTTCTCCGCCATCCTCTGGGACCTGGAGTCCGGCGCCCAGCTGACGTCCTTCAACGAGCACACCGCCGGCGTGACCGCCGTCGCCTTCCTGCCCGACGGCCGGCGCGGGCTGACCGCCAGCCGCGATTCCGCCATCCGGCTGTGGGAGCTGGAGAGCGGGCGCCTGCTGCACGTCTTCGAGGGGCACACCGGCAACGTGGTCGGGCTGGCGGTGGCGCCCGGCGGCGCGCTGTTCGCCTCCGCCGGCTGGGAGCCTTCCATCAAGCTGTGGGACTCCGCCGGCGGGGGGCCGCTGCGCACGCTGGAGGGGCACAGCGCCAACGTCAACGCCGTGGCCTTCACGCCCGACGGCCGGCGGCTGGTGTCGGCCGGCTACGACTTCCAGGTCCGGGTCTGGGACGCCGACGGCTGGACCGAACTGGCCGTCCTGGAGGGGCACGAGGGCAGCGTGAACGGGCTGGCGCTGTCGCCCGACGGGCGCCTCGCCGCCACCGCCTCCAGCGACGAGACGGTGCGGCTGTGGGACCTGGAGGCGATGAAGCCGGCGCGCCGCTGGTACGGCCACACCGGCTTCGTCACCTCCGTCGCCTTCGCGCCGGACGGGCGGACTCTGCTGTCGGGCGGCGGCGGGGACCGCAAGGTCCGGCTGTGGGACGTCGCCGGCGGGCGCGAGCTGGCGGTCTTCGAGGGGCACGAGAAGCCGGTGTGGGCGGTGGCCTACCGGCCGGACGGGCGCGAGGCCCTGTCGGCCGGCTACGACGCCGTGGTCCGGCGCTGGGACCTGACCGGCCGGCTGCCGCGCCCTTGACAGGGGCGGGGCGGCCATGGCCCGCTCGCCGCTTCACCGAACCGGAGAGCCCGCCCGATGACCAGCCTTCCGCACGAGCCGCAGCGCCAGGCGATGGTGGACACCTGTCTCGCCATGAACCGGACGGGGATCAACCAGGGCACCTCGGGCAACCTGTCGATCCGGGTGGAGGGGGGCTTCCTGATCACCCCCACCAGCCTCGCCTATGAGGCGATGACCCCGGCGGACCCGGTGGTGATGGATTTCGACGGCGGCTGGCGGGGCGCCCGGCGCCCCTCCTCGGAATGGCGCTTCCACCGCGACATCCTGAAGGCCCGCCCGGAGGTGGGGGCCGTCCTGCACGCCCATCCCACCTTCGCCACCGCGCTGGCCGTCCACGGGCGCGGCATCCCGGCCTTCCACTACATGGTGGTGCGGGCCGGCGGCGATTCGATCCGCTGCGCCCCCTACGCCACCTTCGGGACGCAGGAGCTGTCCGACCACGCGGTGGCCGCGCTGGAGGGGCGGCGCGCCTGCCTGCTCGCCCATCACGGCATGATCGCCCTGGGCGAGACGGCGGAAGCGGCGCTGGCCCTGGCGGTCGAGGTGGAGGCGCTGGCCCGCCAGTATCTCTACGCCCATCTGCTGGGCGCCCCGCCCCTCCTGCCGCCCGAGGAGATCGAGCGGGTCGCCGAGCGGATGCGCCTCATGGCCTACGGCGAGGCCGCCCCGTCCCCGACCTGACCCTCACCGACGGGGGAGGGGAGTCTTTTCACCCTCCCCCGCCACGCGGGGAGGGCCGGGGCAGGGGTTGGGAGGGGCCTCAGGGGGCGGCGATGCGGGCGACGCTGCGGAAGGTGCCCACGGTCAGCAGCGGGCGCACCGAGGCGCCGGCCTTGCCGACCTGGAGGGGCCGTTCCTCGGTCGGCGGCTGGTAGCAGGCGGGCAGGGCCAGCGTCACCCGCGTGCCCTGGCCGGGCTCGCTCGCCACCTCGATGTCGCCGCCGAGCATGGCGGTGTAGTGCCCGACCAGGGTCAGCCCGAGCCCGGCGCCGCGGCCCCGGCCGGCCGTCCCGCCGGGCGGGGTGCCCTGGACGAACGCCTGGAACAGGCGGCCCGTCTGCGCCGTCGGGAAGCCGCTGCCGGTGTCGGCCACGGTGAAGCGCAGCCAGGCGGTGCCGTCGCGCTCGAAACGCTCGGCCGACAGGGTGACCGTGCCGTTCTGGGTGAACTTGCAGGCGTTGTCGAGCAGGTTGAGCAGCGTCTGGCGGACCTTGGTGAAATCCGAATGCATCTGCGCCAGCGCCGGCTCGGCCTGCACCGACACGCTGTTGCCGTGGAGGTCGGCCAGGGGCAGGGCGCGCTCGCGCAGCTCGACCAGAAGGCGGTTCACGTCGAAGTCCTGGAGGCACACGTCCATGGTGCCGGCCTCGATCTTGGCGTAGTCGAGAATCGAGTCGACCAGCCCGACGAGCTGCTCGCCGGTCCACTGGATCTGTTCCAGGTCGTTGGCCAGCTCGCCGGCGCCCAGCCGGTGCAGCTCGCTCATCAGCGACTGGCTGGAATGGACGATGGTGCCGAGCGGCCCGTGCAGCTCGTGCCCCATGTTCACCAGGAAGTTGGTCTTGGACAGGTCGGCGGACTCCGCGCGCTCCTTCTCGCGGCGCAGCCGGGCCTGCGCCTCCTCCGCCTCCTGGAGGCGGCGCTCCGTCTCCTGGGCGCTGGCGCGCAGGACCATCACCGCGCGGGCCATGGCGGCGATCTCGTCCCGCCCGTGGACGGCGGGGAGGTTGATCTCCGTCCGCCCGGCGGCCAGCGCCGTCATGGCGTCGGCCATGGCGTGGACCGGGCGGCTGACGCTGCGGCCGACGGCCCAGACCAGGGCGAGCCCGACCAGCAGCAGCACGCCCCCGATCCACAGGGCGATCTCCACATAGCGCCAGGACTGGGCGGCGAGGCCGCCGCGCAGGCTTCCGGCGACGGCGTCGTTGCGCTGGCGCAGCTGGGTGGCGTGCGCCGCGACGGCGGCGGCGGCCGGCACCAGCGTGTCGGCGCGCAGCGAGTCCTCCTCCGTCAGCACCTGCTCGATGCGGCCGAGCGCCTCGGCGGTGCGGCCCAGCAGCGCCTCGACCTCGTCGATGGTCTGGCGCGTGCCGGGGACCCACAGGTAGCGGTTCATCTCCGCCAGCCGGCTGCGGGCGGCGGCGAGTTCGGCGTGCATGCGCTGGGAATCGCGGAGGTCGCGCCGTTCGATGTAGCGGGACAGGTGGTCCTGCATCAGCAGGACCGCGACCGTGGCGTCGCCGGCCAGCGCCGCCGAATCGACGCCGCCGGCGTCCTTCAGCCGGGTCAGGCCCTGGCGGATCTGGGCGATCAGCGGCTCCAGGACGGCGTAGCCGAGCGACGCGCGCTCGGCGCGGAGCGCGACGATCCGCTCGAAGCCGGCCCAGTAGTCGTCCAGCGCGCCCCGCGCCTCCTCCACCGACTGGCGGTCGGCCGGGGTGGCGACGGCGGCGGCCAGCGAATCGAGCTTGTCCAGGATGCCGTCGCGGCGCAGCCCGGCGTCCACCAGGCTCTGCTGGTCGCCGTCGGCGAGATGGTCGCGCACCGCGACCTCCAGGTCGCGCAGGCCGATGTCCACGTCGGCGGCGTCCTGGGCGATGTCGGCATAGGCCGAAAAGGCGCCGACCTCGCGGGTCATCCCGTAGAGCGCGGCCAGCCCGATGAGGGCGAACAGGGCGACCAGCGCCGCGGCGATCCCGAAGCCGAGGCCCAGCCGGGCCGTCATCGTCAGGTCGCGCAGGCGGCGCAAGGCGCGCGGGCACGGCAGGCCGCCGAACCGGGGCAGAAGGCCGTTCGGCGTCACGGCAACTCCCCAACGCGCTGTCGATCGTGTGCCAAGAGATCCGGTCGGCTTGGTTCGGACCGCGGTGGGTCCGGCGTTGTCACGACCCGACCGTGGAGACCGCCGGGCGGCGCGGATTGTAGAGCGGATCGCGCAGGATCGGAATCGAATTGAAGCGTGAATCCGCTCGCAGAACAAAGGCCGGGAGTGCCGTGTGGGTTTCAGAACAACACCAGGGCCGGAACATCCTGACGTCCGGCGCTGGTGTTTCCAGCCCTGGTGTCCGGCCGCGTGACCACACAGGCGCAAACAGGCAAGCGCGGGCCGCGTCCGCAGGCTCCGGCATCAGGCGTCGGCGGCGCCGTGGAAGGCGTAGGCGTGCATGCCGATGCTTCCGTGCTCGAACCCGGCGTGCAGGCGCTCGGTCCGCGGCGCCGGCCCGGCCGCGCCCAGCGCGACCGGCAGGGGCAGGAAATGCTCGTCGGTGGGGTGGGCGGTGTGCGCCGCCGGGGCGCCGGTCCGCCAGCCGGCGATGGCGTCGGAGTCGCCCGCCGCCAGCGCGGCGTCGAGCCAGCCGGCGAAATCCACCGCCCAGCCGGCCGCCTCCGTGGCGCCGAACCGGAAGTCCCGCAGGTTGTGCACCGCCCCGCCGGTGCCCAGGATCAGCACGCCCTCGCCCCGTAGGGGCGCCAGCGCGCGGCCGAGCGCCAGGTGCTCGGCCGCGCTGCGGCCGGGCTGGACCGAGAGCTGGGCGACCGGGATGTCGGCCTCCGGGTACATCAGCATCAGCGGCACCCAGGCGCCGTGGTCGAGCCCCCGCGCCGGATCGACCGCCGCCCCGGTCAGCGCACGCACCCGCTCGGCCAGCGCCGGCGCGCCGGGGGCGGGGTAGCGCAGGTCGTAGAGCGCCCGGGGGAAGCCGTGGAAATCGTGCACCGTCTCCGGCCTTGCGGCGCCGCCGACGGCGGGGGCGCCGGTCGTCCAATGGGCCGACACCGCGAGCACCGCGGCCGGCCGGCCGAGCCGGGCGCCCAGGGCCGCCAGGAAGGCGCGGCCGGGCGAGTCCTCCAGGACCAGCGTTGGCGCGCCGTGGGACACGAACACGGAGGGGAGGGGGACGGAGGGAAGGGGGGTGGTGGCGGTCATGGACGGGCTCCGGGTTGCCGTGCCATTCGACCAAAGAAAAACCCCGGCGCACAGGCCGGGGTTCCTCGACACACCGTTGCCCGGGCTGCAACGATGCCCGGGGCCGCTGCCGGCGCCGCTCAGTGCAGGTGGCGGGGCAGCTCGGCGATGGACTGTTCGATCAGCCGGTCCGCCTGGGCCGGCTGGATGCCGGTCTCCAGGATGCGGCGTCCGGCCGACACGGCGATGTCCACCGTCAGGTTGCGGACCTCGGCGAGCGCCGCGGCCTCGGCCTGGGCGATGCGGGCCATCGCCTGGGTCTCGCGGCGCTTCAGCGACGCCTCGAGATCGGTGCCGGCCTGGCGGCGCAGGCGGTCGGCCTCCTCGCGGGCGTGGACGAGGATGGCCTCGGCCTCCTTCAGCGCGTCGCGCTGCCGGCGCTGGTAGTTGGCGAGAAGGGCCTGGGCGTCCTCGCGCAGGCGCTGGGCCTCGTCCAGCTCGGCGCGGATCTTGTCGGCGCGGGCGTCGAGCAGGCCGGTGATGGCCGCGGAGGCCTTCTTCCAGACCAGCGCCACGAAGATGACGAAGGCGACGGCGACCCAGAATTCAGGTGTGGAGATCATCCCCGGCGCTCCTCGATGACGGCGGCCACGGCCGCTTCGGCCTGGGCCGGGTCGATGTCGAGACCGGCGAGCCTGCCGGCGACGTCGCGGGCGATGTCGGCGGCGACCGCGCGGACGTTGGCGACGGCCTGCTCCTTGGCCGCGGCGATGTTCGCCTCGGCGGTGCGCAGGCGTTCGGCGAGGTCGGCGTTCAACTGGGCCTGGCGGGCCTGGTTGTTCGCGTCGATGTCGGCGGCGGCCTTGGCGATCAGGGCCTGGGCCTCGGCGCGGGCCCCGGCGAGGGACGTGTCGACCTGGGCCATGACGGCCTCGGCCTCCTCCTTGAGCGAGGCGGCCTTGCTGAGGTCGCGCGAGATGCGCTCCTGGCGCTCCTCCAGAACCTCGGCCACACGCGGCAGCGCCTTCTTGGACAGGAGGTAGTAGAGGGTGATGAAGGTCAGCGCCAGCCAGAAGATCTGGGTGGGGAAGGTTTCGGGATTGAGCTGCGGCAGGCCGCCGGAATGCTCGCCGCCGTGCGCGGCGTCCGTTGCGTGCTCCGCCGTCGCCGCCAGGACGGTGCCGGCGAGCACGGTCAGGGTGGCGAGCGAGGCGCCCGCGACACCCGACCAGCGGGCCAACCGCCCCTTGGCCAACAGGTTCGGCATGGATCGGTCCCCCTAGGCAAGAGTGCGGCGCCGAAACTTCGAGAGCCCGGCGCCGCGTCAGAGCGAATGTGTGAGGTCCGCTCGGGCCTTAGGCGAACAGGATCAGGAAGGCGATGAGCAGCGCGAAGAGCGCGACGGCTTCCGTCAGCGCGAAGCCCAGGATGCCGATCGGGAAGACCTTCGGCTGGACGGCCGGGTTGCGGGCGATCGAGCCGATGAGGGTCGAGAAGATGTTGCCGATACCCAGGCCGACGCCGGCGAGGGCGATGACGGCCAGACCGGCTCCGACGAACTTGGCGGCTTCAGCTTCCATGGTACTCATTCCTCTAGGTAAGGGTG
>JAEZHQ010000482.1 GCA_023416455.1 Pseudomonadota bacterium
GCACCGGCCGGCCCGGGCGCCGGCCCGGCGCCCTCCGCCGCCATCCCCGCCGCGGCTTCCACCGCCGGGACCGGCTCGCCGACCAGCTTGGTGAAGCGCCCGAAGAAATCATCGGCCATCTTGCGCGCGGTGGCGTCCACCAGGCGCGAGCCGATCTGCGCCAATTTGCCGCCGACCTGGGCATGGGCGGTGTAGGACAGCGTCGTGGCGGCGCCGTCCTCGGCCAGCGTCACCCAGGCGCCGCCCTTGCCGAATCCGGCGGCCCCGCCCGAGCCTTCGCCGGTGATGGTGCAGCCGTTGGGCGGGTCGAGATCGGACAGCGTCACCTTGCCCGAGAACTTCGCGCTGACCGGCCCCACCTTGGCCACCACCTTGGCGGTGAAGTCGGTGTCCGACAGCTTCTGCACCTCCTCGCAGCCGGGAATGCACTGGCGCAGTATCTCGGGGTCGTTCAGCGCCGCCCACACCCGCTCGCGCGGCGCCTCGATCCTGTGGCTCCCCGTCATGTCCATGGTCGTCGTCCCTTCCAACCCCGCGCGGGAGGCCCGGCCCGCCGCCCCGGCGGGCGGCAAGGCCGAGCCCAGGCCGGACGATACGGCATCGGCGCCCCGGGCGACAGCCCTTCCATTCGGCGCAAGTCCGCTCAGCGGGGGGCCGGCGCCAGGCAGTTCTGGACGATGGGCGTGCAGGCCGACAGCGCGGCGTTGGCCGGGTAGGAGAGCTGCTCCACCACCCCTCCGCCGAGCACGAAGGTCGCCTCGCAGCCGGTGCCGCCGCCGCCCACCAGCGGCAGCCCGAGGCCGATGCCCACGCCCACGCCGCTGGCGCTGCCGCCGCCCACGCCGAGCCCCAGGCTGGAGGTCGGGCTGACCGCGGCGCCGGGGCGCTCCACGTAGGTGTAGTATTCCTTGCCGTCGACCGTCGCCTGGCGGTCCGGCACGCCGGCACAGGCGAGCAGGCGGTCCTTCGGCAGGCCCACCATCTCGACCCGCGCGCGTTGCGCCAGCTGCGGGTCCGGCCCGGCCGCACAGCCTCCCAGCAGCCCGCCGCCCAGCCCCAGGGCCAAGGCCGCCGCGACCATCCTCCTGCCACCCGCCACCGCCATGCCCGATCCTCCCGTCCATGTCCGTGCGCCGTGCACCCATCCGTCAGGCACAACCACGGCCGCGGCCCGCGGTTCCCGCAGCGGCCGGCACGCCGGCATCCCGTTGCGGCGGCCGGGGAACGTGGTAAGAGTGGCCGGTTTCCGGTCCCGCCCTGCAACGGCCCAGCCATGACCTTCGTCTTTCTCGCTCTCGGGAGCAACCTCGGCGACCGCGCCGCCAACCTGGAGCGCGCGCTGGCGCGGCTGGCGCCGGCGGTGCGCATCGACCGCGCCTCGCCGGTCTACGAGACGGCGCCCATGTACGTCACCGACCAGCCGGCCTTCCTCAACATGGCGGTGCGCGGCGTCACGGCGCTCGCCCCGCGGGACCTGCTGCGCCTCGCCAAAGGCATCGAAGCGGCGCTCGGCCGGGAGGCCGGGGGCCTGCGCTTCGGCCCGCGCCCCATCGACATCGACATCCTGTTTCACGGCACCCTCGTGATGAGGGAGCCGGATCTGGAGATCCCCCACCCGCGGCTGGCCGAGCGGGCCTTCGTCCTGCGCCCGCTCGCCGACATCGCCGCCGGCCTGCGCCATCCGGCGCTCGGCCGCAGCGTCGCCGGGCTGCTGGCTGTGGTGCCCGGCCAGGACACCGTGGTGCCCGCCGGAATCGCCCTGCCCGGCGTCCCTGCTCCTGGAGACGGCCCGGAGGCGTGACCGCGCCGGCCCCCGGTGTGGCATTCGCGGATGCTTGCGCTATAGTGGCCCCTCGCGCTGCGACGGCGCGGCCGTCCGGCGGCCCCGGCTCGCAGCCGCCGCCCGCCTGGAGACTTCTTTTTGTCCGACGACACCGCCCCCCGGCGCGCCGATGCCTCCGGCGGCGCCCAGACCTACACCATCATCCTGCGGGACTTCACCGCCACCGTCTCGGTCGCCGGCCGGCCGGGCCGGCCGCCCGTGCGCATCAGCCTGGAACTGACGGTCAGCCACCCCGGCCGCGGTTTCCCCGACGACATCACCGCGGTCATGTCCTACGAGGACATCGTGGAGGATTTGCGCCGCCTGTGCGCGGCGGAGACCGTTCCCGGCCCCGGCCATCTGGCGGAGCGGGTCGCCGACCTGTGCCTGGCCCACCCCGAGGTTCGCCGCGTCCGGGTCGATGTGGAGTTGCCGTCCCTGCTGCCGGACACCGCCGGGGCCGGCGTCGTCCTCACCCGCGACCGCGGGGGCGAAGGCATATACGGGGGCTGATCCGGGGGCTGACCCGGGGGCTGATCCCGCCCTTGCCGCTACCCCTTGCGGACATACCTCCGTTGGAGCGATGGACATGCGTCGGAGGACAGGCGCAGATAGTCCGTTAGACAGTTCATCCAAAGCAATAATGGAAAAACATTGGGCCGCGTTGTATGATTACGCAACAACATTCTTAGCATATAATTAAAATGCTGGCCTCCGCTCCGAAGGAGCGGGCGGGGTGGACAGGGAGAGAGACATGGACCAGCGGAAAGATCCCACGCTCAAGGAAATTCTGGACGACCCCATCATCGCAGCCCTGATGAAGCGCGACGGCATCAGCCGGGAGCATGTGCATCAACTTTTCGAGCAGGTCCGCCGCAATCTCCGCGCCCGCGAGGAGAAGATGGCGGCCTGACGTCGAGGCCGCTTCCCAAACGCCGGCCGCCCCGACGGCGGTGGCCGGCAGCGGTACGATCGGCAAGGCCAGCGGAACAATCAGCAAGGCCAGCGGTACGATCGGCAAGGCCGGGCCGCCGCTTCGGCGGCGGCCATTCTGCCTTGTTACCCGCCCTCTCCCTTTTCCCCATCGCTCCCCAGGATTTCGCGCACCGCCTCCATCATCTCGGAAGGGGTGAAGGGTTTGCGCAGCGTCCTGTGCGCGCCGAGCGCCTCGGCGACCGGCAGGACGTCGAGCGAGGCCCGCGCCCCGCCGCCGGAAATCGCGATGATCTTGATGGCCGGGAAGCCGCGCCGCAGCTCCATGATGGTGGCCAGCCCCTCCTGGTTGGGCATGAAGATGTCGGTGATGACGAGGTCGGCCGGATCCTCGCGGAAGGACGCCACCCCTTCGATGCCGTCCCGCGCGCCGACGGCGGTGTGTCCGCCGCGCACCAGCGCGCGCACCAGCATGGCGCGGACCATGTCGTCATCGTCGATGATCAGCACTTTGGCCATCGCTGCACTCCTTGCCGGGGGTGATCACGGGGGGATGGGGCGGGCCGGCCGTTGCCGCGCAGGCGGTGCCGCCGGCGATCGCCTCGCGGATCGCAGCCGGGAGGGCGGCACGGCCCAGCGGGTGGAGGGTGGAGGGTGTCGAGGAGGGAGGAGGCCGGCCTCCTCCGGATCGGCGGCGGTGCGGCCGGGAAGGCCCGGGATCCCGGCCGATGCGGCATCCATGCGGTGCCCCGGTGCGGTGCCCGGGTGCGGTGCCCGGGTGCGGTGCCCCGGTGCGTCGCGCCGGCGGAACGGCGGCAGCGCGTCGTCCGCAACCGGAAGGATCGCCGTCCCGTCAACCGCCGCATGGCCCGACCCGTTGAAGCGCCGGCCCGACTTTAGCCGTCCTCATCGGGGATATGAAGCGCTGCGACGGTCGCGAGCGCATTGTCGCAGGCATGGGTGGCGGTGCTATCAGCGCACCCGCACCACGCGGAAGGGCCTCTGCACCCCGTCGTGCTCCGTGATGGAGATGTATTCGCCCTCGATCAGCGTATGGCGATCGAAGCGGAAGATCGGCTCGTCGTCGTCGGGGTCGTCCACGTCATAGTCGAACAGCCATCCCCGGCCGCGATGCACCAGCCGGCCGAAGCGGTCGTCCTCGCCGCGCCAGAAGCGGTGGACGGTGCAGGCGTCCTTGCGCGCGCGCCATTCCTCGGCGTCGAGATGGCCGTCGGCGGTCAGTGGCGCGATGAACTCGTAACCATGCACGGCGCTGCCCTCCGGATGGTCGGAGGTGCGGGCAAGCTCCAGACGGATCTTCTTGAGCGGCACGGGCGTTCATCCTCCGGCGGCGAGGGGCGCCGGCCAGCGGCGCCCGCAAATGTCCTTCCGAACCTCAATCGTCCGACGGCCCAGAGGTTCCGGGCACCCGCCGGACCCGGCGGCTGTCACGGGCGGCGTCCAAGCCGCCGCCCTCAGATGGCCGGGTGGTGGGCGACGAACCCCCTCAGGACCGTGGTCAGGCGCTGGACCTGCACCGTCTGGCCATGGCTGCGCGCCCGCTCGATGTCGTCGCGGATGATGCGGGCGATCCGCCGCGGCCCCTCGGCGGCGTGGATCAGGCAGCAGCCCAATTCAACCGCCACCATTTCGGGCAGATGCTCATGCTCGGCGATGGCCTCGATTTCCTCTTCGGTGAGGTCGCTGAGCGCGATGCAGTCGTCGATCGTCAACATGGCGCGTTCCCTTCCCTTTGGCCGGGCCGCCCGTTCGGGCGGCCCCGTGGTCGTTCAAACCACCGGCGTGGAGGGCGCCTTTCAAAAAGGAGAGCGCCGCGCGTCGGAACCGGAGTTCCGTGCGTTCAGCAGGAAACGCACGGAACGTCTTGCCTGTGTTTGCCGAGCGGATTCGCGCTTCAAACCGATTCCGATCGCACGCGGTCCGCTTCAGTGGGCCATCAGCACGGGCAGCCCCGCATGGTTCAGCACGTACCGGGTGACGCCACCCAGGATCATTTCCCGCATCCGGCTGTGCCCGTAGCCCCCCATGACGAGGAGGTCGGCACCCAACTCCCCGGCCTTGTTGATGAGCGTCTGGCCGACGGGCTCCGATCCCGGCTTCAATACAGTTAAACGAACGTTAACATCGTGCCAAGCCAGATAATCGGCCATGCGACGACCTGACGCAGCCTGGGTGGCGGAGGTCTCGGCGGTCAGCACATGCACCGTGTCGGCGCTCTGGATGAAAGGCATGGCGCCGGCCGCGGCGCGGGCGGACTCGATGGTGCCGTTCCAGGCGAGGGCGACGGTCCGGCCGATCGCCGACGGCAGGGCCGCCGGTGCCAGCAGCAGCGGCCGGCCGGTGCCCAGAAGCGCGCTTTCCACCGTCGCGTAATTCTGCGTGTCGCGGTCGAGCGAGGTGTGGGCGAAGACCAGCAGGTCGGTGAGGCGCCCTTCCAGCGGGATCGCCTCCTCCGCCCGCCCGACCAGATCGCGCCAGCGGGCCGACGGCCCCGGCGCGCCGGTGGGCATGTCGCGCCGCTCCACCCCGCCAGCCTGCACGACCGCGTCGAAATGGCGGCGGGCGGCCGCGAGATGAACGTTCGCCTCGCCCTCGGCGGCGCGCATGATCTCCTCGACCATGGCGCCCGACATGCCTTCGCCCAGCATCGGGACGGCGTCGCGCGGGTCGAGCTTGACGAACAGCGCCTCCAGATGGGCGTTGAAGCGGCGCGCCACCAGCAGGGCGGCGTTCAGCGCGACCGTGTCGCTGTCGGTGCCGGCCAGCGGCACGAGAATCGTCTTGACTGCCATCATCATCCCCCCGGGCCATTCCGCCGGCCCTTATGCGGTGGTTGCGGTGCACCGTTCCCATCCTACCGGATCCCGTCCGGACCCGGGAGCGGCACGCCCGTTCCATGGACGATTACGCCAGTGTTTCCAGCGCGACCGCAAGCGTTTCCCCTGCATCCCTGCCCGCGTCGAGGCGCGTCCAGCGCAGGGGGCCGAGGTCGTAGCCCGCCTGCCGCTCGGCCACCGCCGCGGTGGCGTCCGAGGCATCGCCGCGCCGGCCCTCCACGCGCGCGGTGCGGGTGGCCAGCGGCGCGTCGAGCCACAGCCCGTCGAACGGCACACCCAGATCCTGCGCCACCGCCTCGATGGCCGCACGTTCCCCGGGGCGGGCGTGGACGGCGTCGGCGACCACCGCATGCCCGGCCGCCAACGCCGCCCGCGCCCCCTCGGCCAGCGCCGCGTAGACC
>JAEZHQ010000591.1 GCA_023416455.1 Pseudomonadota bacterium
CCCCGTCGCTCCGTCGGCCCCCGCCCCGGCGGCTCCGCGGCCGTCGCCCGGCGCGGCATCGGCCGCTACCCCACCGGCCGCATCCCCGCCCTCCGGGGCCGGCATCCCCCCGGCCGCACCGGAGAGCGGCGCCGAGCCGCTGCCCTCCGACGCCTCCCTGATCCGCGGCACGGTCGCCGGTTCCACCCCGCAGGGCCAACCGATCCTGGCCACCCGGCAAGGGATGCTGGCGCTGAACGTCCAGGCCAGCCTGCCGCAGGGAACCCGGGTCACCGCGGCGCTGACCGATCCGGCCAGGGCCTTCCAGGCGGCCCCGCCCCCGGCGGAGCCCGGCGCCCTCAGCGAGCGCGACTGGCCGGCCATGCGCCAGCTCCTTGCCACGCTCGCCGGCCTCGACCGGGCGCTGGCGCAGACCCTGCTCTCCACCATCATGCCGCAGCCGAACCGCAAGCTCAGCGCGTCGCTCACCTTCTTCCTGTCGGCGCTTCGCGGCGGAAGCGCCCGCGGCTGGCTGGGCGAGGAGGCCGCCTCCGCGCTGGAGCGGGGCGGGCGCGGCGACCTTCTGGCCCAGCTCGACCGGGAGTTCAGGACCCTGCAACGGCAGGCGGGCGAGCCCCTGCCCGGCGACTGGCGCCCCTACACGCTGCCCATGCTGGACAGCAACGGACCGGCCCCGGTCCGGCTGCACGTCCACCCGCTCGACGGCGAGGAGGAGGGCGGGCGCAAGCGCGAGGGCGGGGCGGCGGGCAGCCGCTTCCTGCTCGACCTCGACCTCAGCCGGCTTGGTCCCATGCAGCTCGACGGCCTGGTGCGGCCCAACCGCTTCGACCTGATCCTGCGCAGCCACACCGCGCTGCCGCCCGAACTCCGCCTCGACCTGATCCAGGTCTTCGCCGACAGCATCCGCGCGGTGGGCTACACCGGCGGCCTGTCCTTCCAGTCCGGCGCCAAATGCTGGGTGAAGCTGGCCCGCGCCGGCACCGCCGGCCGCAGCTTCACCGCCTAGGACCGATGACCCGACCGCCGCCATGCGCCACCGCCGCGACGCCCTGACCTGCACCGCCACCCCGGACGCCCGCCACGACTATCTGGTCGAGCTGGCCGGCGAGCCGATGCCGGGGACCCGCCTGACCGTGCGCTACGTGCCCGACCGGATGGTCGCGCAACCCCAGGGCTTCCTGGCCTATCTGGGCGGGCTGTCCGCCGCCGCGGGGGGGCTTGAGGCGCTGGCCCTGGCCGTGCTCGACGACCTCAACAACGAGCTGGTGCCGCGCTGGGTGGAGGTGACGGCCGAACGGACGGCCCCCCTGCCCCACCGCGTCGTGGTGGAGGACCGTCAGCCCAGCTGGGACAACCCGGCGCTGCTTGCCCGGATGCGGCGGATCTGACGCCGGGCGCCCGACGGACGCCGCCGGTCACGTCCGGGCATCGGACCGCTCCGGCCCCGGCGTCACTCGTCCTCGTAGCGGCGAAAGCGCTTCGAATCGTAATAATAGAAGGCCAGATCGCCGTCGTTGTCGAGAACCGCCAGCTTCATGTCCAGCGGCTCACGGAAATACTGGGAACCGGAACCCTGCTCGTCGTCGAAGATCGGCTCCGGAAGAAGATCGACGACGATGCCGAATTCGTCGTCGTCCGGATATTTCCTGTTCTTCAGCCCTTTCTTCCAGGTCACTCGATCACCGACGGCGATCTCCGTGGGCCGGCTGTAGAGTTCGAGGGCGGTGGTGAGCTTGCGCAGACGCTCCCGCGGCGACAGGGACAGATCGTCGCTGGCCGCCTGGGAAATCGCCAGGGCTTTCATCAGGCTTTCCAAATCTTTTCGTGCCATGGGCTTCCTGCTCCGTCACCATCGGAACGCCGTTGCGGCGCCCGCATGCTGGGTCTCATACCGGCGGCGCATGAACACCGAGCGTCGCCGGTAAAACCCGACAGATCAATGCAATAGCATTGATCGAAAGGGTGATGCGGACGACGCCTTCAGGCGCCGTCCGCATCATACCGGCGGCGCCTGGTGGCGTCCGTCCCTGCGCGGGCCGCATCAATGCTTGACGATGTTGGACGGCGGCTCCGGCACCTCGTCCGTGTTGGCCGGGCGCAGAACGAAGTTCATGGAATCGGTACCGATCCCCGACAATTCGTCCGGCTTGCTGTTGCCACCCTCGGACCAGGAGGCACGCAGGCCGTACAGGAGCGGCCCCATCGGCGGCTCTGGCACTCCACCATCCCCCTCCGGCACCGCCGTCCCCTCAAGAATCAGCCGGTGCAGCGCGTCACGGCTGGCATCGGCCCATCCGGCCACGGAGCCCAGCCAATGGTGCAGGTCCCGCAGCAGGGCCTCCGCCCCTTCAAGGCGATGAAGCCGGGCGTTCTCCGCGCGCAGCGCCGCATTCTCCCGGATGGCATCGTTGAACAGCGCGAGGAGATCGGCCGCGTCGGGAACGATCTCGATGGTGGCGGTCGCCTCCGGCAGGCCGTCCCCGGCCGGCGGCTCGCCGGCGTCGGACGGCAGAGGAATGGCCAGGCCGTTGCGCTGCGCAAAGTCGAAGTTCGCCCGGAGCAGCCTCCGGCCCAGAGCGACGGGATCGTCCTTGCCCGCCGCACCGACGGCCCAGCCATCGGGGAAGTCAACGAAGCACAGGGAGAAATCGTCGCCGTCGTCGTAACGGATCGCCCGATAGGCAAGCCTTGTCGCGCTCTCGTTCGTCATTCACCTGTCTTCCATGACGAAGCCGGCGCGGCTCCCGGACGTCGCATCACCGGAACCGGCGCATGGTGCGGATGGCGGCCGGGCGAGGGTTGCGCCGCCGCGGGCGCCCGCGCAGGACGCCGAAGGGCTTCCCACCGCCGGGGATGCCCCGCCCGACGCTCGCCGCCGGTCACGGCTGGCGGGAGGAAAGCGGTACGCGGATGCATGCGGTGAAATCCGATGAGCATCGCCGGTCCGGGAACCAGCTCGCGAACATTCGTCCGACCTGCTCTGGAATGAAGGGCCTGTGCTCGGCCGACCGGAAGTCGCCCACGGTCAGGCGCTTCACATTCTGTCCGTGCTCATGATGAGCCCGCGCCTCCGGATGCTTCGTGTTGTAGAAGCAATAATACTCATCGCCCCTGTGGTCCGGCACCAGATGGCAGGCGACCTTGCCGTCGAAGGCCAGGCACAGGCAGTAGATGAGCCTCTCCAGGGACCGCAAGTCGGCATCGTGGGCGTTGGCGCAGCCGTAGCGCTTCTTCACGCCCCGGTAGAAGGGGTCACGCATCCGCTGCCCACCCGCTGCTGCCGGCCCGCCGCGATCCGGCGGTCACCCGCGCTTCGTCCATGGCCATCGCCTTCCATACCCTCGAACGATCATCGGCAGGATACAACCACCATGGAGCGAACACAACGGAATCGGCTCTACTGCCGGGTCCGGCGGTCTTCCTGGGAGGTTCCCCGGGATGCATGGCACGGGCCGCCTTCGGTCACCATGCCGATCGGCGGAGCGGCCATAGGCCGTTGTGCGGAGGGACGGACGAAAAGTCAGCCGGCGGGACGCCGAAGGGCACATTGACCGGAGGAACGCCAATCCGATATCCCGGTCCAGCCTTCACAGACCGGGCCACTTCATCATGGACACCAAGGATTGCTGGATCCCCGACGCGGAGCGGTTGGCCCGCGAGACCGACGACCTGCTGCGCTTCGGCTCACGGGTGCTGGCGGGGCTGACGGTGATCGTCGCCGCGGTGCTGGTGGGGGTCGCGCTGTGGTGAATCTGACGGAGCGCGTCAGGATTCGGCGCCGCTCTCCTCCCGCTGGCGGCGGCGGAAGCCGACCAGCGCGGTCTCGTCGAGCATGATGGCCTCCTTGCGCTTGAGCTTTTCCTTCTCGCGCTTCAGGCGCTCCTCCTCGGCCAGTTCGAAGCGCTTCAGCTCCTGGAAGGCTTCGGCCATCTGGTCGGTGGCTGCGGCGATCTGCATGTCAACCTGCCCCAGGGACTGGGTCAGACGCTTCCCACGCTCCATGGCCCCCCGGGCGAAGCTGGCGTAGTTGAACGCGAATTCCGGGTTCCGGCGGGCGGTCTCCTGCTCGTTGGCCAGATCGGCCTTGAGCCGCTCGATCTCCGCCTTGAGGCGGTCGGCGAGGTTCTGAAGCTCGGCAAGCGCGCGGCGCTTCTCGTCGAGCTGCCATTTGTGCAGGCGGATGATGGTCTTGAGGCTGCTCATTGCGGCCACTGCACCCCGAAGATGCCGGCCAGCTGGGCGTAGCTGTCGGCGAGATCGGTGGACTCGCGCTTGCCCTGCTTGAGGAAGGCTTCCAGCGCGGGCTGGAAATGGATGGCCTCGTCCACCTGCGGATCCGATCCCCTCCGATAGGCGCCCAGCCGGATCATCTCGGCCATGTTGTCGTAGGCGGACAGCAGGCGGCGGGCATGGGTCACCAGTTCGTTCTCGGCCGGGCTGTTGCAGCCGGGCATGGTGCGCGACACGCTGCGCAGGATGTTGATGGCGGGGTAGCGCCCCCGCTCGCCGATCTGGCGCTCCAGCACGATATGGCCATCGAGGATGCCGCGCACCGCGTCGGCGATCGGCTCGTTGTGGTCGTCGCCCTCGACCAGCACGGTGAACAGGCCGGTGATCGAGCCGGCCCCCTCGACGCCGGGGCCGGCGCGCTCCAGAAGGCGCGGCAGCTCGGCGAAGACGGTGGGCGGATAGCCCTTTGTGGTCGGCGGCTCGCCGGCCGACAGGCCGATCTCGCGCTGGGCCATGGCGAAGCGGGTGACGCTGTCCATCATGCACAGCACGTCGCGGCCGGTGTCGCGGAAATATTCGGCCACCGACAGGGTCAGGTAGGCGGCCTGGCGGCGCATCAGCGGCGCCTCGTCCGAGGTGGCGCAGACGACGATGCTGCGGGCCAACCCCTCCTCGCCCAGATCCTCGGTGATGAACTCCTGAAGCTCCCGGCCGCGTTCTCCGATCAGCCCGATCACGGCGACCTCGGCGGCGGAGAAGCGGGCGAGCATCGACATCACCGACGATTTGCCGACGCCGGAGCCGGCGAAGATGCCCATGCGCTGGCCACGGCAGCAGGTCAGGAATGCGTTGATCGCACGGATGCCGAGATCCAGCTTCTCGCCCACGCGGGCGCGGGAATGGGCCGGCGGCGGGTTGTTGCGGATGGGCACCCCCATGGGACCCTTGGGCAGCGGCCCCTTGCCGTCCACCGGCTCGCCCAGCGCGTTGACGACCCGTCCGAGCCAGGCCTCGCTCGGGTAGACCGCGGGCTGCCCGTCGGCCACCAGGGCGCGGCAGCCCAGGCCGACGCCGTCGAGCGCGCCCAGCGGCATGAGTTGGGCGCGCCCTTGTCGGAAGCCGACGACTTCACAAGGTATATGACGTCCGTCGCGCGCCTCCACGATGCAGCGGCCGCCGACGGAGAGTTCCTTTTCGATGCCCCCGACCTCGACCAGCAGGCCGAGGACGGCGGTGACCCGGCCGAACCGGGTGAAGCCGGGAAGGGCGTCGATGTCGTTCAAGAGGCGGGCGACGTCAGCGGGCACGGTCGGGCTGCTTTGTGGGCGTGGACGCGGGGCCGATCATGGCGGCCGGCCGGGAACCCGGGCCGCCACCGCCATGATCGGTTGAAAATATTAACGTTAAATGAAGTGCCATGCCTCTGGCGTTAAGCTGAATCGTCTGTTAACCTGTGTAAACAGGCGATCCGTTCTGTTAAGGATAGGATGCCCAACGCCAACGGGTTCGGGTTGTAGAAACGCGCCATCAAATGCCGGGATATCGCCATGAGGGTTCTGCTGGTTGAAGACGATTCGTCCGTCGCGAAAAGCATCGAGCTGATGCTTCAGTCGGAAGGATACATCGTCGACTCTACCGACCTGGGTGAGGACGGACTGGAGATCGGCAAACTTTACGACTATGACATCATCATTCTCGATCTGATGCTTCCCGATATTGACGGGTACGAAGTGCTGCGCCGCCTGCGCGCGGCGCGCGTGACCACGCCCATCCTGATCCTGTCGGGCCTCTCCGAACTCGATCACAAGATCAAGGGGCTGGGATTCGGGGCGGACGACTATCTGACCAAGCCCTTCGACAAGCGCGAGCTGATCGCGCGCATCCAGGCCATCGTGCGCCGGTCCAAGGGCCATTCGGACAGCATCATCCGCACCGGCCGCCTGACGGTGAACCTGGACACCCGCACGGTCGAGGTCGACAGCCAGCCGCTGCACCTGACCGGCAAGGAATACGGCATCCTGGAGCTGCTGAGCCTGCGCAAGGGCACCACGCTGACCAAGGAGATGTTCCTGAACCATCTCTACGGCGGCATGGACGAGCCGGAGCTGAAGATCATCGACGTGTTCGTCTGCAAGCTCCGCAAGAAGCTGGCCGCCGCCACCCAGGG
>JAEZHQ010000608.1 GCA_023416455.1 Pseudomonadota bacterium
CCTCGTGCTGATGGACTTGCGCATGCCGGAGATGGACGGGGCCGAGGCGGCGCGGCGCATCCGCGCCCTGCCCGGCGGGGCCGGTCTGCGCATCGTCATGCTGACCGCCAGCGCCATCCCCGAGGACCGTGACCTCTGCCATGCCGCCGGGGCCGACGCGGTGCTGGAAAAGCCCTTGCGGCTCGACAGCCTGCAACCGGTGCTGGCGCGGCTGTTCGCCATCGACGGGCCGCCGCCGCAGCGGGAACCGGCCGGGACGCCCCCGCCGGGCTTCGATGCGAACGCCATCCGGCAGATGCGCGAACTCCTGCCGGCCGAGCGCGTTTCCGCCCTGATCGGCGGCACGGCTGCCACGCTGCGCCAGTACCACGCGGCGCTGGCCGATGCCTGGGCGGCCGGGGACACCGCCATGGCCGGCGCCATGGCGCACAAGATCGCCGGGGTGGCGGGGATCTACGGCTGCATGGCCCTGCGCGCCGCCGCGCAAGCGCTGGAACGGGCGGTCGAGACGGGCGACGGCGACGCGGCGGCCCGGCGCCGGCAGTTGGACGAAGCCTTCGGCCCGGCGCTCGCCGCGCTGGAGGCGCAGCGCGCCGGTCTCGCCGGAGGAGCGTAGCGCCACCCGACGCGCGCCGGGTGGGTCCCCCTTTCCCCTTGAAACCGTTTGAAACGTTTGACCCCTAAAAATATGGGTCGCAACGCCCGCGCTGTATGGATATGTACGGATGAGGAACGAGGCCAAGGGCCTGAGGGAAGAGGGTTTTGGGTATGAAGATCAACGGCCGGACGGTGCTCGTCTGCGATTGCGCCCACACGATGGCGCTCGACGGGAAGGCGCTGGCTCACGCTTGCGGGGCTGAAGGTGACGCCGGCGTGGCGACCCAGCTGTGTCGCAGCCAGCTGGAACGGTTCGAGGCGCGGGTGAAGGGCGCGGCCTCCCCCCTGCTGGTCGCCTGCACGCAGGAAGCCCCCTTGTTCGCCGAGGTCGCCGGGGAGGACAACCCGGACCTCCCCCTCTCCTTCACCAACATCCGCGAGCGCGCCGGCTGGTCGGCGGAGGGCGACAAGGCCCTGCCGAAGATCGCCGCCCTGCTGGCCGAAGCGGCGATGGACATCCCGCCGACCGGCACCATCACCCTGAAGTCGGAAGGCGTCTGCCTCGTCTACGGCACCGACGAGCGCGCCATCGAGGCGGCCCGGCAGCTGTCCTCCAGCCTGGACGTGACGGTCCTGCTGAAGAACCCCAAGGACGTCGCCCCGCCGCGCGTCATGGACGTGCCGGTGTTCAAGGGCACGCTGCGCGCCGCGAAGGGCTGGCTCGGCAACTTCGAGATCGTGGTGGACGACTACGCCCCGGCCAACCCGGCATCGAAGGCGGAGTTGCGGTTCGAAGCGGCGCGGCACGGCGCCTCGTCCCGCTGCGACGTGATCGTGGACCTGACCGGCGGCACGCCGCTGTTCCCCGCCCACGGCAAGCGCGACGGCTATCTGCGCCCCGATCCCGACAGCCCGGCCCAGGTCGCCAAGGCGCTGTTCGAGGCCGCCGATCTGGTCGGCGAGTTCGAAAAGCCGCGCTACGTCGATTTCAAGGCCGACCTCTGCGCCCATTCGCGCAGCCGCAAGACCGGCTGCACCCGCTGCCTGGACGTCTGCCCGACCGGCGCGATCACGCCGAACGGCGACCATGTGGCGATCGACCCGCACATCTGCGCCGGCTGCGGATCCTGCGCGGCGGTCTGCCCGACCGGGGCCAGCACCTACGCCCTGCCGCCCATGCAGACGGTGTACGAGCGGCTGCGCACCCTGATGTCCGCTTATGCCAAGGCGGGCGGGACGGAGGCCGTTCTTCTGGTCCACGACCCGCGCCACGGCGACGAGGTCATCTCGCTGATGGCGCGGCACGGGCGCGGGCTGCCGGCCCGCGTGCTGCCCTTCGCGGTGAACGAGGTGACGCAGCTGGGCTTCGACTTCTTCGCGGTGGCCCTGGCCTATGGCGCGACGCAGGTGCGCGTGCTGACCGGGCCGGGCAACGCGGGCGAGACGGCGGGGCTGGCGAGCCAGATCGGGCTGGCGGAAACGGCGCTGTCGGGCCTCGGCTACGGGTCGGGACGCGTGTCGATCATCGACGCGATGGACCCGGACGCGGTGGAGGCGGAGCTGTGGAACCTCCCTCGTCAGGCGGGGCCGGCGGCCGGCATGTTCCTGCCGATGGGCGGCAAGCGCACGGTGACCATGCTGGCCCTGCGCCACCTGCACAAGGTCGCGCCGCAGCCGGTGGAGGTCCTGCCCCTGGCGCCGGGCGCGCCGTTCGGCCGGCTTCAGGTGAATGTGGAAGGCTGCACGCTCTGCCTGTCCTGCGTCGGCGCCTGCCCGACCGGCGCCCTGCTGGACAACGCCGACAAGCCGATGCTGTCCTTCTCGCAGGACGCCTGCGTACAGTGCGGCCTGTGCAGGAACACCTGCCCGGAGAAGGTCATCGCCCTGGTGCCGGAGATCGACTTCCGCGACAGCGCGCGCGGCGCCAAGGTCATCAAGGAGGAGGAGCCCTTCTGCTGCGTGAAGTGCGGCAAGCCCTTCGCCACCAAGTCGTCCATCGAGAAGATCGTGACGGCGCTGGCCGGCAAGCACGCGATGTTCGCCACGCCGGAAGCGGCCAACCGCATGCGCATGTGCGGCGACTGCCGCGTGGTGGACCAGTTCGAGCAGGGCGACGCCCCCTTCGCGCTGGGCGCCCCGCGCGTGCCGCGCACGACCGACGACGACCTGCGCGACCGCGAACTGGCGCGGGCGGCGCAGGCCGGCGGCGCAGGCACTGGTGGCGGGGACCCGGACGACACGGGCAGCCGGCACTGACGTCCGGCGCCGGTGCCGGGGATTGATCGCCGTCAAGCCACCGCTTGGCGGCCTGTGCTCTCCTCACGGCGATGATCGAAGGGGCGCATTTTTCGTTCCAAGGTCCTATATTCGTTCGACGGACGAAGCGTCATGATCGCGGGTCCGCAACAGAACGAACCGGATCCCCAGGGGGAGGAGCCAGACGATGACGACCGTGCCGCCGACCGCGCCAGAGGCGACGTCCACAGCCCCCCTCGTCGATCCGTTCGGACGGACGGTGAACTACCTGCGCGTCTCGGTGACCGACCGCTGCGACCTTCGCTGCGTCTACTGCATGGCGGAGGACATGAGCTTCCTGCCCAAGGCGGAGGTCCTGACGCTGGAGGAGATCGACCGCGTCTGCTCCGCCTTCGTGAAGCTGGGCACCCGCAAGCTGCGCCTGACCGGCGGCGAGCCGCTGGTGCGCAAGGGCATCCGCGAGCTGATCCACAGCCTGGGCCGCCACGTGAAGGCCGGCGACCTGGACGAGCTGACGCTGACCACCAACGGCACCATGCTGTTCAAGTACGCGGGCGATCTGGTGGAGGCCGGCGTCAGGCGCATCAACGTGTCGCTGGACACGCTCGACCCGCACAAGTTCCAGGCCATCACCCGCTGGGGCCGGCTGGACAAGGTGCTGGGCGGCATGCAGGCGGCCAAGGAGGCGGGGCTGGCGGTCAAGGTCAACTGCGTGGCCCTCAAGGGCATCAACGACGACGAGCACCACCGGCTGGTCGCCTGGTGCGGCGAACAGGGCTTCGATCTCACCTTCATCGAGGTGATGCCCATGGGCGAGATCGGCGACCATGCCCGGCTCGACCAGTATCTCCCGCTCTCCCTGGTCCGCGCCGAGCTGGAACGGCGCTGGACGCTGGAGGACATCGACTACACCACCGGCGGGCCGGCCCGCTACGTGCGGGTGGCCGAGACCGGGTGCCGGATCGGCTTCATCACGCCGCTGACCCACAATTTCTGCGAAAGCTGCAACCGCGTGCGGCTGACCTGCACCGGCACGCTCTACATGTGCCTGGGCCAGGAGGACGCCGCCGACCTGCGCACGCCGCTGCGCGTCAGCGACGACGACGACCGGCTGGTGGAGGCGGTGCGCGCGGCCATCGCGCGCAAGCCCAAGGGCCACGACTTCATCATCGACCGCCGCCACGCCGGCCCCGCCGTCCCCCGCCACATGAGCGTGACGGGCGGCTGAGCGGCGCCGGGCTTCTTAAGTCCGCGCCGCTGCGCTATGGTCGCCGGGTCATGACCGAAACCGCAACCAACGCGCCCGTCCTTCCGGTCCCCGACCCGCTGGCCCCGCACCCGGGAAGCCGCAAGCCGGAAGACATCCGCATCGCCTTCTGCTGCGCCGACACCGAAGAGGCGCGCCGGGCGCGCACCCGGCTGGTCCACCGCTACGGCAACATCCCGCTGGAGGAGGCCGACATCGTGGTGGCGCTGGGCGGCGACGGGTTCCTGCTGGAAACCCTCCACCGGGCGCTGCGGCACGACGGCCGGAACCCGCCGCCGGTCTACGGCATGAACCGGGGGTCGGTGGGGTTCCTGCTCAACACCTTCAAGGAGGAGGATCTGCCGGAGCGCCTGGCCAGCGCCCAGCGCGTGACCCTGCACCCGCTGCGCATGCGGACCACCCGCAACAGCGGCGAACAGGTGGAGGCGCTGGCCATCAACGAGGTGTCGCTGCTGCGCGAGACCCGGCAGGCGGCCAAGCTGCGCATCACGGTGGACCGGGTCGTGCGGCTGCCCGAGCTGATCTGCGACGGCGTCCTGGTCGCCACACCGGCCGGCAGCACCGCCTACAACCTGTCCGCCCACGGCCCCATCGTGCCGCTGGGGGCCGGGGTCCTGGCCCTGACCCCGATCAGCGCTTTCCGCCCGCGGCGCTGGCGCGGCGCGCTGCTTCCGCACACCGCCAAGATCACGATGGAGATCCTGGAGGAGGTCAAGCGCCCGGTCAGCGCGGTCGCCGATTCGACCGAGGTGCGCGAGGCGATCCGCGTCGACGTGGAGGAGGCGCGCGACGTCTCGCTGACCCTCCTGTTCGACCCCGAGCTGAACTTCGAGGAGCGCATCCTGAAGGAGCAGTTCACGCCCTGACCGGCGCCCCGGACCTGTCTGTGCGGGAGGGTGGAGTCGCGCGGCGGCAGCGCGCGGCGAAGCGCCGGCCGCCTTGGGCCATGGCCCCATCGGTGGCCGCAACCGGCGTGAGCCCCTACTCCGCCGCCCGGCGCCCGGTGCGGGCCTCGGCGTGGGTGCAGATCCGGCGGATCAGCACGCCGAGATGCCGTTGCAGCCGCTCGAACCCCTCGTGGCGCTCCAGCGTCTCCTCGTTCATGTAGAGGCCCCGGTTGATCTCGAGCTGCACCGAATGGCGGCCGCGCGCCGGGCTGGCGTAGCGGGCGATCAGCTCCACCCCCTTGTAGGGGTCGTTCACCGCCACCGAATAGCCGAAGCCGTGCAGCACGTCGGCGATCAGCGCCACGAATCCGGGCTCGCTGGTGGTGCCGTCGCGGTCGCCGATGACGAAGTCCACGCCCACCGCCTGGCCCGACTGCGGGCCGAGGGTGGAGGGCATGGAGTGGCAGTTGACGTGCCACACGGCGCCGAAGCGCGCGGCCAGCCCGTCGAGGACGCTGGCGACCTGGAAATGGTAGGGGCGGTAGTAGCGGTCGATCCGCTCCGCCACCTCGGCCACCCGCAGCCGGCCGTCATAGAGCGGCTGCCCCGGCCGGCACAGCGAGCGGATCAGCCCCATCCCGGCGGCGCTCTTGTCGGTCGGGCGCAGCGGTTCCGGCCAGGGGCCGTCCAGCAGGTCGGGGTCGATGTCGTCGACCGCGCGGTTGACGTCGATGTAGGTGCGCGGAAACAAAGCGCAGAGCAGGGTCGCCCCATGTTCGGGGGCCTGGGCGAACAGCTCGTCGACGTGGGTGTCCTCCGCCTGGCGCAGGGTCGCCAGCGGGCAGGTGAAGGCGAAATCGCGCGGGTAGGACAGGCCGCTGTGCGGGGAGTCGAACAGGACTGGAAGGCGGCGGCCGATCGGATCGTTGCGGACGAGCACGTCCTCGATCACGAAGCTCATGGGCTTACCCCAATGTCCCGAATGCGCTGCGCCGCCGCGGCCCCACCCCGAAGGGTGGCCCCCGATACCACGGCCGGTTTGTCGGATATAGAGGAAGGATGGGCGAGCGTCGACCAAAAACTGTCATACACGGGTAGGCACAACCCCCGCCCCCCGGCCGTTCCCGCGAGGCGGCTCAAGGGGATTGCCCGGCTGGCGGGGCTGGCGCGCGGCCGGGCTCTCCGCCATACTGGCGATGCCGCCGCGGCGCGGCGGATCCGGACGCCCCCGCAGACAACAGAGCCGCAGAAAACCGAGCCGCAGGAAGCAGAGCCGCAGGAATCAGAGCCGACAGAACCAGACGTTGCGGCATCGCCCCAGGCCGGGCCACGGCGACCCGATCCGTGGACCCCGGCCCGGGCCGGCCGCCCGCACCGCGAGATCCGCGTGACCGAACCTCTCCCCCCGATCGAGCTGGCGCCGCCGGACATCGCCCCCTACCGGCACGGCAACACCGGGATCGACTTCGCCACCACGCTGACCGGCGACCGGCCGGGGCCGCATGTGGTCATCACGGCGCTGGTGCACGGCAACGAGATCGCCGGGGCGGTGGCCGTGGACGCCCTGTTCCGCATGGGGCTGCGGCCCAGGCGCGGGCGGCTGAGCCTGGTCTTCGCCAACACCGCCGCCTACCGCGGCTTCGACCGCGCGCGCCCCTTCGCGGCGCGCTTCGTCGAGGAGGACTTCAACCGCCTGTGGTCGGCCGCGGTGCTGGACGGCCCCCGCGACAGCGTGGAGCTGCGCCGCGCCCGCCAGCTCCGCCCGCTGTTCGACTCGGCCGACCTTCTCCTCGACCTGCACTCCATGACCGCCGACACGGCCCCGATGATCCTGTGCGGCCGCACCGCGCGCGGGCGGGATCTCGCCGGGCGGCTGGGTTACCCGGCCTGGATCGTCGCCGACGGTGGGCACGCCGCCGGCCGCCGCCTGATCGACTATGCCGGCTTCGCCGATCCCGGCGGCGCGCGCACCGCCCTGCTGGTCGAATGCGGCCAGCACTGGCGCGCCGAGACCGGCCGGGTGGCGGTGGAGAGCTGCCTGCGCTTCCTGCTGGCCCAGGGCATGGTCGACCCCGCCCTGGCGCAAGCGCATCTGCGCCCGCACCAGGCGGCGCAGCGGCTGGTGGATGTCACCGACACCGTGACCGCGCAGACCGAGGACTTCGTCTTCGACGCCCCCTACGTCGGGCTGGAGATCCTGCCCCGCGCCGGCACGGTGCTGGGCCGCGACGGCCGCCGCCCGGTGGTCACCCCCTACGACGACTGCGTGCTGATCATGCCGGCGCGCCGGCCCAAGCCCGGCCAGACCGCCGTCCGTCTGGGCCGGCTGGTGTGATACGGCCGGCGCGCTGCGACCGGGTAGCCCCGCTCAGCGGGCGGGCGGGCGGCCCTTGGTCCATTGCGCGCCGGTGTCGACCAGCGGCACGGTGGAGATCGACATCTTGGCCGAGGCGTCCTTCACCTGCCGGCTGTAGACCACATAAACGAGCGTGTCGTTCAGCCGGTCGTAGATGCGCCGGATGGCGATGGACTTGAAGACCAGGCTCTTGCGTTCGGAGAAGACCTCCTCGCCCTTGGCCGACAGATCGATGTCGCCGATCACCACGGGGCCGGTGCGCCGGCAGGCGATGGAGGCGTTGGAGGGATCCTCGAACCAGTTCCCCTTGGTCAGGCGGTCGAGGACGCTGCGGTCGAAATCGACGAGGTGGCAGGTGACGCCCTGGACCTTGGGGTCCTCCACCGCCTGAACCTCCAGCCCGTTCCCGGTCCAGTCGTTGGAGAAGCGGCCGACCACCGCGTCGGCCGCCACGGCGGCAGCGGGGGTCAGCAGCGCCAGCGCCAACGCCGCGCCTACCCCCATCGGCCGGATCAGAACCAACGGGTTGCGGCAAACGTTAAGGGCAGGGAACGGGCTGCGCATCGCATGGAACTCCGGGCATGACGGGCCGGGGGCCGCGAGGCGCGGTCCCGGAATAGCCCTAGATCGGATGGGTGCGCCGTCCCGTCAAGCCACCGGTCCGGAGCCGACAGCCGCGCATGAGCGACCGCACCATCGACCCGCCCCTCGCCCCGCCGCCGGAACCGGCGACCGCCCCCCTGCCCCCCGCCCGCCACCCCCGCGACCCGGTGCGGCTGGCGGTGGTCGGACTGTTCGTCATCGCCCTCCTGTTCACGCTGTACTTCGGGCGCGACGTGCTGCTGCCGATCATGCTGGCGCTGATCCTGAGCCTGTTGCTGCGCCCCTGCGTGCGCGGGCTCTACCGGCTGGGCCTGCCGGAGGCGATGGGGGCGGCGGTGATGGTGATCCTGGTCTTCGGGCTGGCGGGGCTGGCGGCCTACACGCTGGCCGGCCCGGCGGCCGACTGGATCAAGCGCATGCCGCGCGTGGTCAGCGAGCTGGAGTTCAAGCTCGGCGACATCCGCGAGGGCATCGATCGCGCCCGCGAGGCGTCGCGCCAGATCGAGCAGATCACCGGCAGCCAGGAGGGGGCGGCGCGCGAGGTGGTGGTGCGCGGTCCGACCCTGGCGGAGCAGGTGCTCAACCAGGTCGAGTCCTTCATCGCCAACGTGGTGATCCTCCAGGTGCTGCTGTATTTCTTCCTGGCCCGCGGCCGGCAGAGCCTGGAGTCGCTGATCGGCACCATGCGCAGCGTCGACGACCGCATCCACTACGCCATGGTCGCCGGCACGGTGCAGAGGAACATCGCCGCCTATCTCGCCACCATCACCGTGATCAACCTCTTCCTCGGCGTGGCGACGGCGCTCGCCATGTGGGCCTGGGGGGTGCCCAACGCCGCGCTGTGGGGCACGCTGGCCGGGCTGATCAACTTCATCCCCTTCATCGGGCCGGCGGTGATGACGGTGGTCCTGTTCCTGGTCTCGGCCCTCAGCTTCCAGGGCCTGTTCAACATCCTGGGACCGCCCTTGACCTTCGTCGCGCTGACCACGCTGGAGGGCAACTTCCTGACGCCGATGATCGTCGGACGCAGGCTGGCGCTCAACCCCATCGCGGTGTTCGTCTCGATCCTCTTCTGGGGCTGGATGTGGGGCATCCCCGGCGCCCTGCTGGCGGTGCCGATCCTGGCCATCCTGAAGATCCTGTTCGACGCCCACGAGCCGCTGAAGCCGGTCGGCGCGCTGCTCGGCTGACGCTCGGCGCTGGCCTTCCCGGCGCGCCCATGGCATCGTCGCCCCGGCGTTTCCCCCGGCGGGCGGCATCGGGGGCTGCATCGGGGGTTGCATCGGAGGGCCCAGGGGCATGATGATCGGCGGCTTCGCTCTCTTCGTGATCGCGCTGCTCGTCTTCGCGCTGGCGCTGGTCCTGCTCGGCGTGCGGACGGTGCCCCAGGGGCAGGAATGGACGGTGGAGCGCTTCGGCCGCTACACGCGCACGCTCCGGCCGGGCCTGCACCTGCTGATCCCGCTGATCGACCGGGTCGGCCGCAAGCAGAGCATGATGGAGACGGTGCTCGACGTTCCCTCGCAGGAGATCATCACCCGCGACAACGCCATGGTCACGGTGGACGGGGTCGTCTTTTTCCAGGTGATCGACGCCGCCAAGGCGTCCTACGAGGTCAACAACCTGCAACTGGCCATCCTCAACCTGACCATGACCAACGTGCGCACGGTCATGGGCTCCATGGACCTGGACGAGCTGCTGTCCCAGCGCGACCAGATCAACGCCCGGCTTCTGTCGGTGGTGGACGACGCCACCAGCCCCTGGGGCCTCAAGGTCACCCGCATCGAGATCCGCGACATCCAGCCGCCGCGCGACCTCGTCGACAGCATGGCCCGCCAGATGAAGGCGGAGCGCGACCGCCGCGCCGCCATCCTGGAGGCCGAGGGCCAGCGTCAGGCGGCGATCCTGCGCGCCGAGGGCGAGAAGCAGGCCGCCATCCTCCAGGCCGAGGGCCGCCGCGAGGCCGCCTTCCGCGACGCCGAGGCGCGCGAGCGCGAGGCCGGCGCGGAGGCCGAGGCGACCCGCCTGGTGTCGGAGGCCATCGCGACGGGCAACGTCCAGGCGATCAACTATTTCGTCGCCCAGCGCTATGTGGAGGCGCTGACCGCGGTGGCCTCGGCGCCGAACCAGAAGGTGCTGTTCCTGCCGCTGGAGGCGGCCAGCGTCATCGGCGCCCTCGGCGGCATCGCCGAGATCGCCCGCGACGCCTTCCCCGGCCGGCCCGGGCCGGCGGGCGGGCCGCCCCCCGCCGCCCAGCGCGGACCCTGGAACCGGGAGGCGCCGTGATCGAGTTCTGGCACTGGTGGGTTCTGGCGGCCCTGCTCGGCGCCGTGGAGACGGTGGCCCCGGGGGCCGCCTTCCTGTGGCTGGGGGGTGCCGCCGGCGTCGTCGGGCTGGTCCTGCTGGCCTGGCCGGCCATGTCGTGGGAGGTGCAGGGGCTGCTGTTCGCCGCCCTCGCCATCGCCGCCGTGGTGGGCGTGCGGGCGATGGCCGAACGCTCAGCCGGCGCGGCGCCGGAGACCGGGCTGAACCGCCGGGCCGAACAGTACATCGGCACCCTCCAGATCCTGGAGAGCCCCATCGTCAACGGCCGCGGGCGCGCCCAGGTCGGCGACGGGCTGTGGACGGTGGAGGGGCCGGACCTTCCCGCCGGGACCACGGTCCGGGTCGTCGGCGCCGATGGAATCCGGCTCAAGGTCGAGAAGGCCTAGCCGCCAATCGCAACGCCGCACGCCGGCGCCGTCGAGATCGTCGCGGATCGCGACGGCGCGCTGCTCCAGGTGGTGGGCCAGCCGGCCGAGGCCGCGGTCGCCGGTCGCCGCCGCCCGCACCGCCGCCTGCCGGCTCAGCCCTTCGAGCTGGCGCGCCATGGCCCGGTAATCGGGAACCGCGGCCTTGGCGGAATCGTCCCGCCCTTCCGTCCGCTTCGTCTCCATGGCGCTCCGCCATCCCGCATTGCCGCATCAATCGGTGCGCATGCTGGCACGCGGTGCGGCCCGGCGTGAATCACGCTTAGGGCGATGGCCGGCCGTCACTTCGGCGGAGGGAGCGGCCGCCGGCCGATCCCCCCGCCTAGGCCGTTCGCCGGGGATCCCGGCCCCGGGGCAGAGGTGTCGGTGGAGCGGGGATCCCCTTCCGGTGGGCGCCTCCTGCCCCCCACGATCAGTCGATCAGCTCGTCCAGGGTGGCGCGGACGACCTGCACGATCTCCGCGCCGAAATGGCCGACGTCGAGGTCGCGGGCGCCGACGATGATGGACAGCTCGCGTTCGGTGGTGGGGGCGAAGCGGGCCACCTCGGCCACCAGCTCGTCGGGCAGGATGGCGTCGCGGAGAATCCCCTCGCGCGCCGCGGCGCGCTCGCGCCAGCCGTTGAGCGCGGCGCTGATGGCGGCCTCGATCTGGAGGGATTCCTCCTTGCGCCGGAGATCCTGGTAGAGGACCAGGACGCGCCAGGCACCCTCGGCGTAGGCGGTGTCGATCCGCTGCACCTCGACCGTGCGCAGGAAGGCCGAGAGTTGCCCCTGCGCCTCCTCGGCGCTGGCGTCCGGAATCATGAAGGTGCGGATTTCCGTGCTCATCCCGGTCCCCGGTCGTGCGTCGTATTCCCGCCAGGGTACACGAAAGGGGACGGGCACCGCCAGAACCGCAAGCCCGCAACCCTTTCCCCACCGCAGCAGCGGCCCGGAGGCGGCAGCGGCGCGAGCGAAGGGGATACCCCGGAATGCCGCCTGCCGACCCCGCCACCACGCCCGTTATGACGATGGATCAGCCCGGGCGGGGTTTCCCGGCCGGGCCGCCCTGCCCTGCCGAAGGACCATCGAGCATGCCGCCGCTCCGCCCCGCCTCCGTCCCACCCCCGTCCCGCCGGCCGGCAACGGCCGACCCGGGGGGCGGCGCGCCGGTGGAAGCGGGGCACGCCATCCTCCTCGACCCCGCCCACCGCGTCGACCTCCATCTGGGCGTCGTTCGGGGGCCGGGGGGCACGCTGGCGCTGACCGCGCGGCAGTGCGCCATTCTCTACTGGGCCGGGCGGGGCCTCTCCCTGGACGGCATCGCCCGGCGCATGAGCCTGGACGAGGGATGCCTGGACGAGGGATGCCTGAACGAGGGCGCGCTGCTGGAGGCGCTGGCCCCGCTCGCCGCCGCCGGGGCTCTGGCCCTGCGCCCGGCCACCGCCGACTCCGCGCCGGCCCCGGCCGACGACCGCCTGCCCGCCCTGTGGGAGGCGGCCCAGGCCGCCCACGCCGCCCGTCCCTTCCTGCGGCCACCCGGCGC
>JAEZHQ010000615.1 GCA_023416455.1 Pseudomonadota bacterium
TCCACAGCCTCCACAGATATGGGCCGACATACCCGGAATTCTCTTTCCGGCAGAGTTCATGCGCCAAGAATTCATCCGTTGTGCGCTCCGATTTCGAACGGCGCACCACATTGGTGAAGGGTTGCAAGATAGTGTCCGAGGACGTGGTGGATTTCCGCGCCGTGGAGGACTGCATTCGCGACCTATGCGACCGCTTCAACGTGATGACCGTGGGGATCGTCCCGCACCTTGCCCACTCCACCCTGAACGCGCTGAGCGAGGATGGCTATCCGACGGTGGCGCTGCGCCAGGGATGGGTGCCGATGGCCCCCGCCATCAAGGATCTGGAGCGCGTCACCAACAGTCACCGGTTCCAGCACGGTGAGCATGACGTGCTGCGCGGCCCTTACCACAGATGAGGCGTTTCCGTCCGTGAACGTCCGCCAGCAGCGGCGCCAATCCGCTGAAAAATGTGGGATAAACCGTGGGGCAAGCTCCCCGCCTGGAGAGAACCGCTTTCGTTTTCAAGGACTTGCGGGGAAAGGGTGGCGGAGGGGATGGGATTCGAACCCACGATAGGAGTTTAAGCTCCTATAACGGTTTAGCAAACCGCCGCCTTCAGCCTCTCGGCCACCCCTCCAACCGGGCCGGCGCCTTGTGGGCGCCGCTGGCGTGGGTGCGTTCTAGCGGTCCGGCCGGAGCCTGTCAACGTTTACGCAAAAAGAATCTCGTGGTAGGTATGTGTGATAAATATGCGTAAAATTTTATCGACTTTTTAGCCAGCTGGGGTTATTCTGCAACCGTGACGGACAAGAAACCATCCGTGCCGGGGGATATCATGAGCCTTTCACGCCGCTGCGCCGAAACGCTGATCGACCTGGTCGAGATCAAGCTGAGCTGCCTTGAGATCACCGACCGCGAGGACATGCGCGAAAAGGAACTCCTGATGCGCTGCGTCCAGGAGTTGAACGCCGAGCTGCGCGGCGAGAACGGCGCCATGCTCGCCCTCTCCGGCCCCAAGCGCCGTGGCCGCCGGCCGAAGCACCTGCAATTCCAGGATCTGCACGTCGCCTGACCGGCCGCTCCCGGGACGGCCGGGGCCGACCAGCACCAACGCCCCGATCAGGAAACCGGCAGGCCGGCGCCTTCCGCCGCCGCCCTATCGGACGCCGGTGCTGCGGGGGGCGGTGCTGAGGGGGGCGGTGCTGCGGGGGCCGGCGCCGGGGCCGTGCGCGGCAGGCGCAGGGTGAAGCGGGCTCCCTGGCCCAGAGTCGACCGCACCGTCACCGAACCGCCCAGCACGCCGTTGACCGTGTTGAACACGATGTGAAGGCCAAGGCCCGAGCCTCCCTCGCCGCGCTTGGTCGTGAAGAAGGGTTCGAACACCCTGGGCAGATGGTCCGGCGCGATGCCGATGCCGTCGTCGGCGAAGTCGAGGACGAGCCACGCCTCCCCCTCCGGCCGCACGGTGATGCGGATCGTTCCGGCCTCGCCGTCCCCATAGGCGTGGACCAGGGCGTTGATGACCAGATTGGTCAGCACCTGGCTCAGCGCGCCGGGGTAGCTGTCCATGGACAGGCTCTCCGGGCAGTCCACCTCCACCGCCAGCCGCGTGCGCTTCAGGCGGGGGCGCAGGGAGAAGAGGACCTCCTCGATGTAGACGCCCAGCTCGAACACCCGCCGCTCGCCCGAGGTCTGGTCCACCGCAACCTGCTTGAAGCTCTGCACCAGGGCCGCCGCCCGGTTGATGTTGGCGACCAGCAGCCTGGTCCCCTCGCCCACATTGTCCAGATAGTCCGCCATCACCGACCGGCGCAGCGTTCCGGCGGCGAAATGCTCGCGCAGGAGGCGGGTCTGCTCGCCGATGTGGCTGGCGGCGGTAAGGCCGATGCCGATGGGGGTGTTGATCTCGTGCGCCACCCCGGCCACCAGTTGCCCCAGGGAGGCCATGGTCTCGGCCTGGATCAGGCTCTCCTGGGCGGCGCGCAGTTCGCCGAGCGCGCGCTCCGCCTCCTCCTTGGCGGCGGTGATGGCGGCCTCGGCCACCTTGCGGCCGGTGATGTCGTAGAGCCAGGTGAGCAGGGCCGCCTCGCCGTCCAGCTCGATCACGCTCCAGGAGGACAGAACCCAGCGGACCGTGCCGTCGGCGCGGCGGAATCGGATCTCGGCGTCGCGGAACGGACCCTCCCGCTCCAGACGCTCGATCAGCGCCTCGCGGTCCGCCGGATCCTCGTAGAGCAGCGGAGTCGGCGTGTGCATCAGCTCCTCGCGGGAGCGGCCGAAGATCGTCGCCGAGCGCGCGTTGCAGAACAGCCATCGCCCGTCGCGGTGGGTGATGTTCACCGCGATGGGGCTGGCCTCCAGGATCTCCCGCAAGTGCCGCTCTCCGGCGCGCAGCCGTTCCTCCTGGCGCCGCCGCTCGGTGATGTCGGTCATGATGCCGACGTAGCGCACCGCCCGGCCCTCGCCGTCGCGAATCGCCCGGCCCCTGGCGCTGATCCACATCCAGCCGCCGTCGGCGCGACTCAGCCGGTAGTCGTAGGGATCGTCCGCGGCCGCGCCGCGCAGGTGGTCCGCGATGTGGCCCAGGACCCGCGCCCGGTCCTCCGGATGCAGGCGCGCCTCCCAGAAATCCGCCGGCATGGGCGGCGGCTCGTCGTAGCCCAGAAGGCGCGGGAAGCTGTCCGACCACCAGCAGGTCCGGCCGGCCAGATCGGCGTCCCAGACCGCGGCGCCGGTCGCCTCCAGCGCCATCTCCAGCCGCTCGGCAAGGTCGCGGCGGGCGGCGTCCGCCTCCTTCTGCCCGGTCAGGTCGTAGAACCAGGTGATGTGGCAGCGTCGGCCGGCATAATCGATCAGCGCCGAGTTCATCAGCCCGCTGCGCAGCCCGCCGTCGCCGCGCCGGAACAGGACCTCCTCCCCCATCAGCGCGCCGCGGGCGTAGAGGGTGTCGATGATCCGCGCCCGCTCCCCGGAGCGGATGTAGAGCCCTTCGATGCCGTCGCGGCCGAACCCCGCGGCTCCGGTCCGGAAGCAATCGGCCGCGCTGGCGTTGTGGTAGAGGTTCGTGCCCTCGCGGCTGTTGACGAGCACGGCAACCGGTGCCGCGTCGAGAATGGCGCGCAGCCGCGCATCGGCTGCGGCGGCGGTCCGCCGCCGGCCGGCACGCCAGCCAACCAGCGCGCCGCCGAGGGCGCCGACACACAAGGCCGCGAGTGTCGCGGCCAGCGCTTCCGCAATCATGAGCCCTCCCGCCGGCCCCCAATTGAAACCGGCGGGAGAACAAATGCAACGGACTTATCGTCGCGCGGCGGCCCCGCTCAGCCCTTCAGCTTGGCGGTCAGGATCTGGTTGACCAGGGCCGGGTTGGCCTTGCCCTGGGTGGCCTTCATGACCTGGCCGACGAAGAAGCCGAACAGCTTGTCCTTGCCGGCGCGGAACTCCGCCACCTTGTCGGCGTTGGCGGCCAGCACGGCGTCGATGGAGGACTCGATGGCCCCGCTGTCGGTGACCTGGCGCAGTCCCTTCTGCTCGACGATGTCCGCCGCCTTGGCCCCGGTCTCGAACATCGCCTCGAACACCTCCTTGGCGATGCGGCCGGAAATGGTGCCGTCGGCGATGAGGTCGATCAGGCCGCCCAGGTTCCCGGCCGTCACCGGGCTGTCCTCGATCTCTCGGCCGGCCTTGTTGAGATAGCCGAACAGCTCGCCGGTCACCCAGTTGGCGGCCAGCTTCGGGTCGCGGCCCTTGGCCACCGCCTCGAAATAGTCGGCCTTGGCCTTCTCCGCCACCAGCACGCCGGCGTCGTAGGCCGACAGCTTGTAGTCGCCGATGAAGCGGGCCTTCTTGTCGTCGGGCAGCTCCGGCAGGGACTTGCGGATGTCCTCGACCCAGGCTTCCTCCAGCTCCAGCGGCAGCAGGTCGGGGTCGGGGAAGTAGCGGTAGTCGTGCGCCTCCTCCTTGGAGCGCATGGAGCGGGTCACGAAGCGGGTCGTGTCCCACAGCCGCGTCTCCTGGGCGATGCTGCCGCCTTCCTCCAGGATCTCGATCTGGCGGCGGGCCTCATACTCGATCGCCTGCATGACGAAGCGGATCGAATTGACGTTCTTGATCTCGCAGCGCGTGCCGAAGGGCGCCCCCGGCCGGCGCACCGAGACGTTGACGTCGCAGCGCATGGAGCCTTCCTCCATGTTGCCGTCGCAGGTGCCGAGGTAGCGCAGGATCGAGCGCAGCTTGCGCAGGTAGGCCCCGGCCTCCTCCGCCGTGCGCATGTCCGGCTCCGACACGATCTCCATCAGCGCCACGCCCGACCGGTTGAGGTCGATGTAGGTCTTGGACGGGTGCTGGTCGTGCAGCGACTTGCCGGCGTCCTGCTCCAGGTGCAGGCGGGTGATGCCGACGGTGCGGCTGCTGCCGTCGGGCAGGTCGAGGATGATCTCGCCCCGGCCGACGATGGGCTGGAGATACTGGCTGATCTGGTAGCCCTGCGGCAGGTCGGCGTAGAAGTAGTTCTTGCGGTCGAACACCGAATGCAGGTTGATCTGCGCCTTCAGCCCCAGGCCGGTGCGCACCGCCTGCTCGACCGCGAAGGCGTTGATGACGGGCAGCATGCCGGGAAAGGCGGCGTCGACGAAGCTGACCTGGCTGTTCGGCTCGGCGCCGAAATCGGTCGCCGCCCCGGAAAACAGCTTGGATTTGGTGATGACCTGGGCGTGGACCTCCAGCCCGATCACCATTTCCCAATCGCCCGTCTCGCCCTGGATGTAGGACATGGCTTTCACTCTCTCGTCCGGCTCACGCCACGAACGGCGGGGTGGTGGTGAAGTCGGCGGCCCTCTCGATGGCCTGGCCGACGCGCAGCACGGTTTCCTCGTCGAAGGGCCGGCCGAGGAGCTGGAGGCCGAGCGGCAGGCCGTCCGCCCCCAGCCCGGCCGGAACCGACAGGCCGGGCAGCCCGGCCAGCGAGGCGGGCACCGTGAAGACGTCGTTCAGGTACATCTGGATGGGGTCGTCCATCTTCTCGCCGATGGCGAAGGCCGTGCTCGGCGCGGTCGGCGTCAGGATGACGTCGCACAGCCGGAACGCCTCGTCGAAGTCCCACTTGATGCGGGTGCGCACCTGGCGGGCCTTGTTGTAGTAGGCGTCGTAATAGCCGGCCGACAGCACGTAGGTGCCGATCAGGATGCGGCGGCGCACCTCCTTGCCGAAGCCGGCGCCGCGCGTGTTCTCGTAAAGCTCCGTCAGGTTGCCGCCCTCGACCCGCAGGCCGTAGCGGACGCCGTCGTAGCGCGCCAGGTTGGAGGACGCCTCGGCCGGGGCCACGATGTAGTAGGTGGCCAGCGCGTAGCGGGTGTGCGGCAGGCTGATCTCCACCGGCTCGGCCCCGGCCTCCTTCAGCCACTCGATGCCGCGGTCCCAGATGGCGGCGATCTCGGCCGGCATGCCGTCGACGCGGTACTCCCGGGGAATGCCGACCTTCAGGCCGCGGATGTCGCCGGTCAGCGCGGCGCGGAAATCCGGCACCGGCAGGTCGACCGAGGTCGAGTCCTTGGGGTCGAAGCCGCACATGGAGCGCAGCATGATCGCCGCGTCCTCGACCGTGCGGGTCATCGGCCCGGCCTGGTCGAGCGACGAGGCGAAGGCCACCACGCCCCAGCGCGAGCAGCGCCCGTAGGTCGGCTTGATGCCGACGATGCCGGTGAAGGCGGCCGGCTGGCGGATGGAGCCGCCGGTGTCGGTGCCGGTGGCGCCCAGCGCCGCACGCGCCGCCACCGCGGCGGCCGAGCCGCCGGACGAGCCGCCGGGAACC
>JAEZHQ010000025.1 GCA_023416455.1 Pseudomonadota bacterium
GTTGCGCCCGTCCCCGCAGCCGGGTCATCTTGGTCGTGGTGGCGGTCTCGTCGAGAAACACCAGACGTTCAGGTTCCTCGCGCATCCGGGGCAGGCGGTGGCTTCGCCATGTCCGGCGGTCCTGCGCGACGTCGCCGCGACCGGCCTCGCTCGCCTGCAACGTTATTTTTGACGGTGAAGCCGCGTTTGATCAGGAAGCGCGACAGCGAAGCCGGGTGAACCGTGACGTCGTGGGCGGCTTTCAGCTTGGCCGCCAGTTCGGGCATGGTGATATCGCCCTGCGCCTCCACCCAGCCGATCAGAAGCGCGGCAAAGGGCGCCAGTTTGCCACCGCCCGGGGGACGCCCCTGGCGAGCGGGGGTCAGGGAACCGGTCGCCGCCATCCGTTGGGCCAGCCGGATGCTCGTGCTCGCGCTGACGCCGAAGCGCCGCGCCGCCGCTCGACGCGAGTGGCCGCGTTCAATCTCCCCATAAATCCGGACGCGAAGATCCGGAGAATACCCATGGCCCATGATCCACCTCCAAACACGGTGAATCACAAGACTGTCCCCCAGGGCAAGCCGATTCGGGTTTCAGGCACGCCGCTCTAAGCGCTCCGTAGTTCCCGGTTAGCATTCCCAAGGCAAACGGGATAAATATAAGATTATAGATAAAGGCAATCTTTACGGTGCGGCCGTTCCGGCGGGCATCGCGTGCGCCTGCATCCCGAATCCGCTCAATGGCTTCATCAATTCTAGAGTGCATGCATGTGCATCGGGTTGCCGAAATAGAGTGTCGAAAGAATGAATCATGGATTGTGGCTGTGCAACATCCTTCTGGCTGACGTTTTCGGACGATGCGCTCTGTTGCAGCGGGACCGGTGACCTGCCGGGACCCCTGGAAAGGCCGGTCCCGGCGCCACGGGATCACCTCGGGAACGGCGCGGTGCCGGCCGCGCCGTTTCCGGCCGGCCGCCGTCATTCCAGGGGCAGGCAAAGATCGGTCAGCCACTGCTCGGGGGGCAGGGCGCGCGCGCTGTTCAGATACTCCTCGAAGCAGGGGCGGTCGGCCGGCCGGTGGCCGCTGGAGGGCAGCCAGTCGCGGTAGAGCCAGCGGTAGACTCCCTCCAGCTCGGCGTAGGGTCCCCGGTGGCGCAGCACGGCGTGCCGGCCGCCGGGGATGTCGGTGATCTGGATGGCCCCGTCCTCCACCACCCCCAGCCCCAGCAGCAGAGCGGCCTTGGAGCGCAGCGCCTCCGGCGGGACGGTGGCGGGGTCGTCGTAGTAGATGGCGAAGGAACGGACCTGGGGACCCATCAGCCCGCGGGCGGCGGCCCAGGCGTGGAGCCGTTCGAAGGCGGCGGGGATGGCCGTGTAGGGGCCGCGGTGGGCGAGGGCGGCGACGCGCAGGGTGGGCAGGTCGCGGATGGCGACGTCGTGCATGGGAGCCTCCGGGTTGGGGTCGGTGACGGCCGGAGGAACCAGACGGCCCCGTCGCCGGTAGGCGGCCGGGCTTACCCCGTAGGTCTGGCGGAAGGCCCGGGTGAAGGCTTCCGCGCTGCCGTAGCCGGCGCGCCGGGCGATGCCGGCGATGTCGGCCCGGCTCCGCACCAGCTCCCCCGCCGCGCGGTGGAGCCGGAGGCGGCGCAGCGTGTCCGCCGCCGTCTCCCCGGTCAGCGCGCGGTAGATGCGGTGGAAGTGGTGGGGGGAGAAGCAGGCGATGCCGGCCAGCCGCGCCAGATCGAGCGGTTCGTCGAGGTGGGCCGCGACATGGGCGACGACGCGCTCGATTCGGCGGCCGTAGTCCAGCAGGGTGGTGGGCTTGGTCATGGTTCCTCCGTGCCCGCCACCCTGGCACGGCACCGCTTGATCGCGCTTGCGGAGTTACCCGGCCGCGCCGTCCCCGGGCCAGCCCGCGGCCGGACGGACGAGGCCCACCTTGCGGCCGTTGCGGTTGGTGATGGGGACGTCGAGAAGCCGGGCGGCGCGCGACCACTGCTCCTCGCTCAGCGCCTTGGTGGCGCGGATCAGGGCGGCCATGGCGACCTCGCGGGCGCGCGGCGCGCCGTCGTCGATCTTCAGCGCGATGCCGATGCCCGCCTCGGGCAGCACGGCGCAGCCCACCCCTTCGGCGCCGCCCTTGACCAGGACGAGGCCGTCCGCCGCCTGCATCATGGCGGTGTCGAAGCTGCCCCGGCCGGCGATCAGGTGGGGGTGCGCGCCCCAGGCCCGGCGGATGCGGGTGACCGCCTCGGCGCGGGCGTCGGGCAGATCCCTGGGGTCGGCGATGCGGGCCATGGCGTAGGCGATGGCGCCCAGCGGGATGCCGATGGTCGGGATGGCGCAGCCGTCCACGCCCCAGGGGGCGAGCGACAGATCCTGCCCGGTCATCTGCTCCAGCACGCCCAGGACGCGCTGCTGCACCGGGTGGTCGAAGCGGACATAGCCCCTGGTCGGCTCGCCCTTGTGCCGGGCGGTGGTCAGGAAGCCGGCGTGCTTGCCCGAGCAGTTGTTGTGGAAGGCGGTCGGCGCCTCCCCGTTGCGGATCATCGCCTGCGCGGTCCCGGCGTCGAAGGGCGGGTGCGCCCCGCATTCGTAATCCTCCACGCCCAGGCCGATGCGCCGGATCCACGCCTCGGCCAGCCGCGTGTGGCACGCCTCGCCGGTGTGCGAGGCGCAGGCCAGCGCCAGCTCCTGGTCGCCCAGGCCGAAGGCGTCGAGCGCCCCGGTCTCCACCAGCGGGATCGCCTGGAGGGCCTTGACCGCCGAGCGCGGGTAGACCGGCGCATCGATGTCGCCCCAGCGGGCGAGCACGCGGCCGTCGGCATCGACCAGGCAGGCCCGGCCGCGGTGGACGGACTCCACCATGCCGCCGCGCGTCACCTCGACGAGGAGCGCCGCCCCGGGCGGGCCGGACAGGTCGGCGTGCCCCGCGGCGGGGGCGTCGCCGTCGGAAGGGGCGTGGCCGCCGCAGCAGGGGGAGGGATCGTGGCTCATGGGAGGAAGCTTGCCTCCGCCGGCGCCCCGAGGCAAGCTGCCGCACCATCGACCCCGCCGCGCCGGGCTCGGCACGGCGGGGCCGGAACCAGTGACGACGTGCGGCCATGCGTGGATATTTCGCCATCGGGGTCGAGCGGATCAGCAAACCCGGCAACGTCGGCAACCTGATGCGCTCCGCCCATGCCTTCGGCGCCTCCTTCTTCTTCGCCATCGATCCGGAGCCCGACCTGCGCGAGATGCGCATCGTCGACACCTCCGGCGCCGCCATGCACCTGCCCCTCTACGTGCATGACCGGGTCGCCGACCTGACGCTGCCCAAGGATTGCCAGCTGGTCGGGGTGGAGCTGACCGAGGAGGCCATCGAGCTGCCGAGCTTCCGCCACCCGACGCGGGCGGCCTATGTGCTGGGGCCGGAACGGGGCAGCCTGTCGGAGCCGCTGCTGGAGCGCTGCGACTTCGTGGTGAAGATCCCCATGGCCTTCTGCATCAACGTCGGCGTGGCCGGCGCCCTGGTGATGTACGACCGCATGATCAGCCTGGGCCGCTTCGCCGAGCGCCCGGTGCGCACCGGCGGCCCGACCGAGGCGCCGTCGGTGCACAGGCACGGCCGGCAGATCATCCGCAACGCCGAGCGCCGCCGCCGCATGCGCGGCCTCCCCAAGGGCGTGATCCGCGACGACGGGTAGGCGGATCCCGGGCCGGCGGGGAGGGGCGGCGCGTCAGAACCGGAGGAAGGGGTTCAGGAGGCGGCCGAGCGTCCCGGTCAGGTGCAGGCTGCCGTCGGTCACCGTCAGGCACAGGCAGCCCTCCGGGTCGGCCACCGGGCGGTGCCGCACCGAGTGGTCGCCGACCGCGAGGTCGCCGCGCGCGAAGCGGCCCAGCTCGTCGGAGAAGCCGCCGTCGAGCACCAGCGTCAGCTCCAGCCCGTGGTGGGTGTGCTGCGGCACGCCGACACCGCCCTTCATGCGGATCAGCCGGGCCCGCGCCGTGCCGGAGGCGGCGATGTCGGTGCAGGCGATCCCCGGCAGCAGGGGCCGCCAGCGCAGCCGCCCCGGGTCGCCCAGGCGGCGGCGC
>JAEZHQ010000145.1 GCA_023416455.1 Pseudomonadota bacterium
TATGTCTTTTCATGGCGGCGATCGACGCCGGGGCGCAGGACAGCACCGCCCGGACCGGGACCTTGCCGGGTGAACCGCCCCGGGTCGATGTCACATCGGTGACGTCCTTCATTTTTTGATGCTGACCTCGCTTGGGCGCAGTGCTGCGTCAATAATGCAGATCGTGGCCGAGGCGGCTCCCCCGGCAACAAACCCTTGGCTCCGGACTCGGACCGGCGGCATTCTCACGGTCGGAACGGACTGGCAGGGATGATCGCGTGACCGGGACACGGAGCATGACGGCAGGGGCGGCCGGGGCACGCCCATGACGACCTTTCTTCATGCGGTCTTCCATGAGGAGCGGCTGTGGCTGTGGGGGGAGACCGCGGCGCCGGCCGCACAGCCCCTGCCCCGCCGGCGCCGCACCAGGGCGGCCGGCCCCGCCCCGCTCCCCAACCCCTTCGACGTCGGCGCCGACGCGCTGGACGACATCGCCGAAGCGTTCGGCCTTCCCATCGACGTCGAGGTCGGGATCCGCAAGCTGTGGCTGCCGACGGCCGGGGGCCGGCCGGTCGCGTCCAGCCCCGTCATCGAGCCCGGCCCGGAGGAGGACGCGGCCGTCACCCTGGCCCCCTGGGAGACGACGGCCTTCGCCCTGCAACCGGACGACGCCATCGGCCTGCTCCTGCGCTGCCCGGCGGACGCGGCCTTCGCCCCCGGCCTGTTCGCGGCCCCCGATCTCGCCTACTGGGCGGCGGCGCTGCGCTTCGCCGGGGCGCTGGTGGCGCGGGGCCGCGCCCTGCCGGACCTCGTCCGGGCCGACGGGCGGGTGCTGGCCCGCTGGCGCCCGGCCTATCTCGGCCGCGACGCGCAGGCCCTGGCGCGGCTCGCCCAGGCCATGCCCGACTCCGCCCGGGCGACCGGGGACGCGGAGGACGCCCCCGACGACGCCCCCACGGCCGTGCTGTCCGGCTTCCTCGACTGGATCGCCGACGCGCTGATCCGCGCCGAGCCGGCCCTGGCCGGACGGTCGGCGGCAAGCGTGGACGACCGCTGGCTGTCCGCCCTCACCGGACCCGACCCCGAGGTGAAGGCGGAGCCCGCCGCCGTCGCCGAGCTGGAGCGCCGCCTCGCCGCGTGGCGCCGTCCGGTCACGGTGATGGCGGCCAGCCCGGCGCGCCTCTGCTTCCGCCTGGAGGAGCCGGAGACAGATCCCGAGGCCGACGGCGGCGCCGCGGTCGCCGTCCCGGAGGGCGCCTGGACGGTCCGCTACCTGCTCCAGCCCCACGCCGATCCGAGCCTCCTCATCCCCGCACCGGACGCCTGGACGAACGGGGGCAGGACGAACGGGGGCAGGACGAAAGGCGGGGGAACGAAGGGACGGCGGGGCAGGCCCGGCGCGGACGACGCCGCCGCCGGCGTCCTCGACGGCCTGCTGGCCGGCGGCGCGGACCTGCGCGAGTTCCTGCTGCTGTCCTTCGCCCAGGCCGGACGGCTCAGCCCGGCCATCGAGGCCAGCCTGAAGGGCGGCGTGCCCGCCGGCTTCGAGACCGACGCCGCCGGCGCCGTGGACTTCCTCGTCCGCGCCGCGCCGGCGCTGGAGGAGGCCGGATTCGGCGTCCTCCTGCCGGCCTGGTGGGCCGGCGGGGGGACGAAGACCCGGATCACCACCCGCGCCAAGGTCCGCGCGCCCAAGATGCAGGGCGGCGGGGCGCTGACCCTGGAGGATCTCGTCACCGTCGATTGGGAGGCGGTGCTGGGCGGTGCGGCGCTGTCGGCGCGCGAGCTGGCGGCGCTGGCCAGGCTGAAGACACCGCTGGTGCGGGTGCGCGGCCAGTGGGTCCTGCTCGACTCCGCCGAGCTGAAGGCGGCGGCGGAGCGGCTGAAGCGCCGCGGGCAGGAGATGACGGCGCGCGACCTCGTCCGGCTGGCGCTGGGGGGCGACGACGTCGCCGCCGCAGGGGTCGATGTCGAGGGCTGGGTCAAGGAGCTGCTCGACCGGCTGACCGGCGCCGAACCCATCACCGAACGGCCGCCCCCCGCCGAGGTCCGGGCCACCCTGCGCCCCTACCAGCGGCGCGGCTACTCCTGGCTGGCCTTCCTGCGGCGCTGGGGGCTCGGCGCCTGCCTCGCCGACGACATGGGCCTGGGCAAGACCCTGCAAACCCTGACCCTGCTCCAGGACGAGGCGGACCGGGCCAGGGCGGAGGGCCGGCGGCGGCCGACCGTGCTGCTGGTCTGCCCGACCTCGGTCATCGCCAACTGGCAGCGCGAGGCCGCCCGCTTCACCCCGGGGCTGTCGGTCATGGTCCACCACGGCGCCGGGCGCAGCCGCAGCGCCGCCGAACTTCGCCGGGACTGCCGGGCCCACGATCTCGTCGTGACCAGCTACGCGCTCCTCCAGCGCGACGCCGAGGCGCTGAAGGCGGTGCCCTGGACCGGGGTGATCCTGGACGAGGCGCAGAACGTCAAGAACTCCGAGACCAAGCAGGCCAAGGCCGCCCGCGCCATGCCGGCGGAGTTCCGTGTGGCGCTGACCGGCACGCCGGTGGAGAACAACGTCGGCGACCTGTGGTCGGTGATGGAGTTCCTCAACCCCGGCTTCCTCGGCACCGCCGCCGCCTTCAAGCGCAACTTCTTCGTTCCGATCCAGACCCGCGGCGACGCCGAGGCGACCCGGCGGCTGAAGGCGCTGACCGGCCCCTTCGTCCTGCGCCGCCTGAAGACCGACCGCAGCATCATCGACGACCTGCCGGACAAGCAGGAGATGAAGGTGTTCTGCACCCTGACCCGGGAGCAGGCTTCGCTCTACGCCGCCGTGGTCGAGGAGTCGCTGGCGGCGCTGGAGAACGCCGACGGGATCCGCCGCAAGGGGCTGGTGCTGGCGACGCTGGCCCGGCTCAAGCAGGTGTGCAACCACCCCGCCCAGTTCCTGGGCGACCGCTCGGCCGCCACCGGTTCCGGTTCCGGCTCCGGCTCCGACGCCCGCTCGGGCAAGCTCAACCGCCTGACCGAGATGCTGGAGGAGGTGCTGTCGGTGGGCGAGCGGGCGCTGCTCTTCACCCAGTTCACGGAGATGGGCGACATCGTCAAGACCCACCTCCAGGACCGGTTCGGACGCGAGGTCCTGTTCCTGCACGGCGGCGTGCCCAAGGCGGCGCGCGACCGCATGGTGGAGCGCTTCCAAAGCGCCGAGGGACCGCCCATCTTCCTTCTGTCGCTGAAGGCGGGCGGCACCGGCCTGACGCTGACCGCGGCCAACCATGTGTTCCATGTCGACCGCTGGTGGAATCCCGCGGTGGAGGACCAGGCGACCGACCGCGCCTTCCGCATCGGCCAGACGCGCAACGTGCAGGTCCACAAGTTCATCTGCGCCGGCACGCTGGAGGAGAGGATCGACGAGATGATCGACTCCAAGAGGGCCGTCGCCGAGGCGGTGGTCGGCACCGGCGAGGACTGGCTGACCGAGCTGAGCACCGACGACCTGCGCGGCCTCCTGGCGCTGCGCGCCGACGCGGTGGCCTGAGGGAGGGGACGGGATGGCGGGATACGGCGATTTCTATCATTACGAGCCGACCCGGCCGCGGGAGGCCAAGGGCGGCATCAAGGCGCAGAGCCGCCGCGGCGCCTTCGCCGAGAGCTGGTGGGGACGGCGCTGGATCGAGGTGCTGGAGTCCTTCGACATCGGCGCGCGCCTGTCGCGCGGCCGCAACTACGCGCGCAAGGGCCAGGTTCTCGACCTCACGGTGGCGCCGGGCAAGGTGACCGCCAGGGTCCAGGGCTCGCGCCCGTCGCCCTACAAGGTGACCATCGCCATGGCGCCCATCGGCAAGGCGGCCTGGACGGCCATCGGCGCCGCGCTCGCCGAGGACGCCTGGAGCGCCGCCCGCCTTCTCGCCGGCGAGATGCCGGAAGGGCTGGAGGAGCGCTTCCGGGCGGCCGGAGCGCCGCTGTTCCCAAGGCGCCTCGACGACCTGGAAACCCGCTGCTCCTGCCCGGACTGGTCGAACCCGTGCAAGCATGTGGCCGCCGTCTACTACCTGCTGGCCGAGAGCTTCGACCGCGACCCCTTCCTGCTGCTCCGCCTGCGCGGCCGGGACCGCAAGGATGTCCTCTCCCTGCTCGGCGACGCCGGCCCGCCGGCGTCCGCGGCAGCGCCGCCGCCCCCGCCGCAGCCGCTGTCCACGGAGGCCCGCCGCTTCTGGCAGGGCGCGCCGCTGCCGCCCGCCCATGGCGGCCCGGCGCGGCTGGTGATCCCGCATCTTTACTTCTGGAAGAGCGCGAAGTGGATCCGCG
>JAEZHQ010000164.1 GCA_023416455.1 Pseudomonadota bacterium
GTGGTGTCGGTCACGGTGTGACCGCCGCGGCGGCGGGCATTTCGAAGCTGGCGACCACCGGCGCGTGATAGCTTTCAGGGGAGTGGACGACGGTGGCTTGCGCGATCAGCTCGTCGCCGAGCGCCTCGTTGTGAATCTCGGCGCCGCGGAACCAGCCCAGCAGGCCGCGCGACACCAGCAGATGGTCGAGCATCACCCCTTCGCCGCCGTGCAGGACCGAGTAGCGCCGCTCCTCGGGCAGTGAGCGCTCCAGCGGCACCAGGGAGCGGCCGGCGAGATGCCCGTTGCCGGTCTCGTCGAGGTCGGCGCGGATGATGCGGACGGGCGTCTGCTCCATGCCCGCGTTGAGGTCTCCGGCCACCACCACCAGCGCCTGCGGATCGGCGTCGAACAGGCGCTCCACCGCCAGCCGGGTTTCCAGCGCCTGGCCGGCCCGCTTGATGGCGGCGAGGTAGAAGCCTTCGGCCCAGCCGCCCACGCTCTTCCAGGTCGAGGCGTTCTTTTTCTGGCCCGGCACCGGGGCGGCCAGCGGCGCGCGCAGATGCAGGTCGAAGACGTGCAGGCGCCGCCCGCCGGGCAGCGCCACCTCGGCGTGCAGCACGGGGCGGTCCCAGGTCACCGGCTCCGCAGCGGCCGGGGCCGGATCGGCGGTGGCCAGCCGCACCTGGGGGCAGGGCACCAGCTCGTGCCGGTAGAGCCGCGCCGCGCTGATCGGCCAGCGGCTGAGCAGCACGAGGTTGTGGCGGTCGGCCAGCCGGTGGCCGGGGTCTCCCGCGGTGCGGTGGAAGCCGGCGTAGGGGGTGCCCTCCAGAAGGCGGTCGAGCGCGCGCAGCGTCCGCGGTTCCCCCTTGATCTGGCGCTGGGCGTTGACCTCCTGGAGGCAGAGGATGTCGGCCCTCAGCCGTTCCAGCTGGGGGCGCAGGACGGCGGCGCGCTCCGCGAAGGGCGGCTCGCCGGTGTCGTCCAGGCTCTCCAGGTTGAAGGTGGCGATGCGGAAGGCTTGGCTCATGGGTGCTCTCCGCGGGCGGGGCGCGCCAGGAACAGATGGTTGCGGTTGATGCGCAAAAGCCGGCGGCGGTGCGCGCTGAGCAGATCGCGGGACGCCACCGGACGGGCGGCCAGGCCGGCCCGGGCCAGCCGCTCGGGCGTGTCGGTGCCGTAGATTCGGTAATGATAGGGGTGGCCGTAGGCGGCCAGCCGCCGGGCCGGCGTGTCCATGGCGGGATCCTCGCGGGTCGGGCCGCGCGGGTCGTAGGGGAACAGCAGCACCGCCCAGCCCGACGGCTTCAGGACGCGGGCGATCTCGCGCAGGGCGGCGCGGTCGTCGGGCACATGCTCCAGCACATGGCTCGACACCACCACGTCGAACCGGCCGTCGGGGAAGGGCAGGCCGGTCAGGTCGGCCGTCACGTCGGCGCGCGGGTCGAAACGGTCCAGCGTCACGTAGCCGCGCCCGTGCCGGGCGCGGAAGGGAGCCTCCAGGCAGGGTTCGGGGGCGGTGTGCAGGACGCGCAGGCGGCGGCGGAAGAAGGGCGTGCGCTCCATCAGGTAGATCCACAGGAAGCGGTGGCGCTCCAGCGAGCCGCAGTGCGGGCATTGGGCGTTGCGCCGCCGCCCCAGCCCGAAGGGAAGGAAGCGGGCGGCCCGCCGCCCGCACAGCGGGCACAGCAAGGGGCCGGCGGCCGGCACCGGGCCGCGCGGGCGCTCGTGCAGGCTTTCCCGCCGGTAGACGGCGGCTTCGTCAAGTCCCTGGTCCTTGATGGCGGGCAGCAGGCGGGTAAGGCCATGCAGCATGTCAGAACAGCTCGATGTCGCCTTCGATCCCGGAGGAACGCAGGCGGTCCATGAAGGATGCCTCGGAGCGGGCGATCTCCTTGACGCGGTCGTCGCCGATCAGCCGCCGCTGCGTCCGGCCGGAGGTCGGGAAGAAGCGGAGCGCGCGCGGCGCGGCACCGCCGACGTCCCAGCTCACGGTCGGTATGCCTTCGGCCGCCAGGTAGGACATGACGAACTCCACGTTGCGCTGGCCGACCCCGGTGATCAGCGGGGCGGCCGCGGAGAGAGCCCGGCCGGCGGCGCCCGTGTTGACGTTGGCGCCGCCGAACACCTTGGCGCGCAGGCGGTCGCGCCGGCCGGTCACCCCCAGCATGCGGTTGATCAGCTGCTCCATCGCGGCGCTGCCGTAGCGCGAGGAGACGGACAGCCGGTCGGTGCCCGAATCGGGCAGCAGGAAATGGTTCATGCCGCCGATGGCGGCGGCCGGATCGAAGATGCAGGCGGCGACGCAGGAGCCCAGCGTGGTGGTGATGATCACGTTGGGGTCGTCGCTGACCACGCAGCCGCCGACCACGATGTTGACCACCTCCGCGCCGAGCCGCCGGTCGTGGTAGCGGTTGACCGCCGCATCCGGCCCCTCCGGACGCTTGCGCGGATGGCCGGCGGGCCGTGGCGGTGGTGGCGGCATGGCGATCCTCGACGGGGGGCGCACCCCGGATGGCGCCGGTGGTGCAGCCAAGAGTGTATCGCGCCGTGGCGGCGGCGCAACTGCCGCGTTCAGGGATGCGGCGTTCAGAAGCGCGCGATCCACAGCGCCAGCAGCTCGGCCTGAAGGGTCCGCGCGCGGGCCAGCCAGGCGCGCGCCTCCGGCGGCAGTTCGGCGACCCGGCGGTCCATGGCGGCGTCCATGGCGTTGCGCCGCGTCGGGTCGGCCACGAAGAGGGCGAAGCCGAGCCGCCGGCCCCCCGCCGTCGTCAGGACGCCGGCCAGCGCCTTGGCGTAGGCCAGGGTTCCCGATTTCGCGCGCACGCCGGCGGGAAGGGCGGTGCCCTCGTCCTCGCCCGGCAGCAGGGCCCAGGCCGCCGGCCCGGCGCCGCGCAGCAGGGCGGCCATCTGCCGGGGCGTCACGCGGGAGGCCGCGCTCAGGCCGGAATGGTTGAGCAGGCGCAGCCCCGTCCAATCGGCCTCCGGCGCGCGCGCCGCGCTCCACGCCGCCAGGACCGCCGCCGAGGCGGCCAGCGTGTCCACCGACGGGTCGAGCCGCCGCGCCGCGGCCAGCCCGATCAGCTCCGCCGACAGGTTGTTGGAGTAGCGAAGGACCTGCCGG